>VEQL01000010.1 GCA_018883245.1 Chthoniobacterales bacterium | reverse complement strand
TTTGTCCAGGAGGCGCTGGAAACTTGCAATTTTACGAATACGGAACGTGTTGTTAGCAAAGAGCTTATGGCTTGGGTAAATAGATTGAAATTTCCACAGTCCAAAAATGCGAGGGAGCTCCCAAAGATTTTTCCGTTGCCGGCCGTTTTTTTTTTGTCAATCAACTTGAATTTTCCTCTGTTAAGAACCATCATTTGAGAGTGCGTTTTGCCCCGTAACTTCGTGCCCCTCAACTCCCCATCCCCAGTTCGCCTCATCACACAGCACTCCGCTTGTGTTGCTGATAAAGTTTTTCGTATTTTTTGCACGTCTTCTCATCGTTCCTTCGCGAGTTCTGCCGCGCGGATTCTCGCGTTAGCGCTCTTAAATTTCGGGCTCTTCCTGCCGCACAGTGCCCGCGCGCAATTCACGTTCGCCACGGACAATGCGGGGAACTACGGCAGTTGGACAAGTGGTTCAGATGCGGGCTCTGGCTTTGGCGCTTGGACTTTCAATAACACGACTGCTGGCGGCAGTGCGGGTGAATTCCTTGGAAGTTCAGTTGGTCAAAACTTTGGAAATATTGATACAAGCGGCAAGTCGTTTGGCATGTATGGCAATCCGACAGGTGGCAATACGGCCAAGGCAAGCCGGGGGCTCGATACAGCGCTCGGCGCAGGTGATACATTCTCAATAGACATAGCCACCGCCTATCGTAATGGTAGCAAGGGCATAGATCTTTTTGTCGGGGGCACCAAAATCTGGAATTTCAACGTCGGAGGCGATCAATACCAAGCCGATGGAAGCGATCTCGGTTGGAGCTATAGCCAAACTTCAATTTTTAATCTCAAAGTCACGCAAAACTCCGGGACAAGTATCACAATCAATCTCACGAGAGGTTCCGATACGTTCTCCACTAATCTTACTGTCAGCAGCGGCTTCAGCGGCTTCGACATGTATGTTTCAAATACCGATCAAGGAAACGATCTCAACAATCTCTTTTTTAACAATCTTGTTGCTACTAACTCCGGTGTTTTTTCCCAAGGCGGAACGGCCACAAACGCAAACTCGTTCACCGGCAGCGGCAATATCTCCGTGGGCAGCAACACAACTTTAGCTCTTTCAAATACGGGAAATAACTTCTCTGGCTCTGTCACGGTTTCCAACGGAAGCACGCTGCGTGCCGCCTCGCTCGGCACGGGAACGATTAATTTGAGCGGCACTTTGGCCGCTTATGACAGCACGGCACGCACTTTCACAAACTCGATGATCCTCGGCAACAACGTCACCTTTGGTGACGCCACGGGCACGGGCGCCTTGACCTTTAGCAATGTCAACCTGGGCACGAATATCCGAACGCTCACTGTTGCCAACAACACGACGATCTCCGGCCAAGTAAGCCAGGGGAATCTCATCAAAATAGGTTCGGGCACTTTGACGCTGTCTGGTGCCAATGATGGGACATTCACCAATGCGACAGTCGGAACTGGCGTGCTTGCCGTCAGCGGGGGTTCGGCAATCAGCGACAGCGGTGCTGTGATTCTTTCGAACGTTTCAGGCGCGACCTTCCTTGTCAGCGGGAATGAAACGATTGGTTCCTTGCAGGGCGGCGGTGGCACGGGTGGTCACGTGAGCATCGCCGGCAGTCAAACGCTCACCGTGGCCGAATCGGGATCGCAAATTTTCTCCGGCGTGATCAGCAATGCCGGAGGCTTGACCAAAACTGGCAATGGAACGCTGACTTTGAGCGGAAACAATTCGTTCACCGGTGGTCTGACCGTGGCTAACGGCACTTTGAGTGTCGGCGCCGCGACCAACCTCGGGGGTGGGGCCGTGACGATCAGCAGCGGCGGCAAACTTTACACCTCAGCAGGCTTCACTGCTGCGCGCGCTGTCACCATGGGCGCAGGTGGCGGAACGATTGACGTAAGCACGGCCGGCTTTACAAACACCGCCGGTCTCAATGGCTCCGGCGCCCTGCTCAAGAGCGGAAGCGGCACGCTGGTTCTCAGCGAAACGGCGGGTAATTACGCCGGCACGGCCACGATCGGCTCCGGAACGCTCGTTGCCAATACCACGCTCGGTTCGGCGGCGGTTGTGGTCAGCAACACCGGGACATTGATGGGGTCAGGTTCCCTGGGCGCGGTCACGGTGCAAAGTGGCGGCATCATATCGCCGGGAAACAGCCCTGGCACGCTTGCGGTCAGCGCGCTGACCCTCGATGGCGGCGGTTCTTATCGTTGGGAGATCACAACGGCGCCCGGAGCGGCCGGCACCGATTGGGATCTGATCTCGGTTGGCAGCGGTGGCGGGGTCATCACTTTGAACGCAAGCTCGGGAAATCGTTTTGCCATCGATGTGGTTGGCTCCAGTCCAACGGGTTTCAGTTCCGGCACGAGCTACACTTGGGATATTATTGATGCCGGATCTTGGAGCACGGCTTTCAGTGCCGATGCCTTCACCATAAATACCAACAACTTCTCTGCGGCCGGCACGCTCGGAACTTGGTCAGTTCAGGACAGTTCAGGCAATTTGCGGTTGGTCTACACAGCCGCGGTGTCGGACTACAACGTGACGGTCAATGCCGGCACTGAAAACCAAGGCCAAGCTAGTGGTGGAGCCGCTCAGTTCACTGGCAGTGTCGGCGTCAACAAACTCGGGGCCGGCACGCTGGTCATGACCAATTCTCTTAACGACTACACCGGAGTCACCATTGTCAAGGCTGGCACTGTCTCTATCACGGAAAACGCCCCGACAAACGGCGCCGGTGCCTTGGGTAACAATGGCAATACGGTGGTCATTGGTGATACCGCCGCCGCTGCATCAGCGTCCTTCGAGTTCGGGGCGGCTGTCACCAACAACCATGGACTGAGTGTCGTGGCCGGCACCGGAGCGGCGGAACGTGTCCTGGGCGCATCGATCGGCAGCGGCACCGCGCACCAATCTGGCAATGTCGCGCTCAACACCAACGCCGTGTTCAGTGTCTCGTCCGGCGGAACCCTTCTCGTTTCCGGTGTCGTCTCCGGCGGTGGAGCGCTCACCATTTCGAATTCCGGAACGACGGTGCTGTCCGGTGCCAACACTTACACGCATACCACTACCGTGTTGAGCGGTGCGACCCTGCTCGCGGTCAACAATGCAGCGCTTGGTTCTACTGACGCGGGAACAACAGTCAGCTCCGGTGGTGTGCTCGGCCTGAGCAACGGGATCACTTCGGCAGAGGCCATAACGCTGAGCGGCACGGGTATCAGCTCGGCTGGCGCGATCCGCAGCCTCAGCGGCAACAACACGCTTTCCGGCAATCTGACCCTCGCTGCCTCGAGCCGTGTCAATGCCGATGCTGCTCTCCTGACGCTCTCCGGCGGAATCAACGGTAGCGGAGCCAGTCACACACTCACTGTGGGCGGGGCGGGCAACACAACAATCAGCGGTGCGATCACCAACAGCACCGGCGGCCTGACCAAAGACGGGGCCGGCACGCTGACACTTTCGGGAAACAACAGCTTCAGCGGCGTGCTGACAGTCGCAGAGGGAAAACTCACGGTTGATACCATCAACAATGCCTCCGCCAACGGCGTTCTTGGCAACAGCGCGAATGCGGTGGTTCTCGGCAGCAGCGGCCAGGAGGGCTTTTTGCATTACATCGGCGGGACGGCGGGCAGCGACAAGGCTTTCACGGCAGCTTCGGGAGGCACAGCTGGTCTCGAGGTCTCCAACTCCGCCACGACGCTCACGTTGAGCGGCGCGATCGACGGATCGGGCGGGGTGACCAAGGGCGGAGCCGGTATTCTTTATCTTACCGGCGGAAACACTTTCAGCGGTCCGCTTAATATCCATGCTGGAACCCTGCGCATCGATGGACTGGGCAGTTTGGGCTCCGGCGCGAGCGCGGTCGGATTGGGCAAGTCCGGTTCGGGCAACACGGCCACGTTCCTTTACTCCGGCTCCACCAATGCCAGCAGCAGCAGGGCGTTTGATCTCGTCGATTCGGGTGGGTTGGGAGTCATCAGTGTGAGCGACTCCGGAGCGGCGCTGACTCTGAGCGGTGCGGTAAGTGGCAGTGGCAGGTTCGAGAAATCGGGTGTAGGCAGCCTCGTTCTGGTGGCCAACAATACTTATTCCGGAACGACCCTCGTCTCTGCCGGAACCTTGTCGATCGGAGCCGGCGGGACCACCGGCTCGCTGGGGAGCAGCACAATCACCAATAACGCCACGCTGCTTTACAACCGCTCCGACAATCTCACGCAGAGCACGGTGATCCACGGGTCCGGCGCGTTGCACAAAGCGGGTGACGGCACTCTCACCCTTTCGCAGGCTAATCAATACACCGGGGCCACCGTGGTCAGCAACGGTGCCATCCGCATTTCCAGCGGCACCGGCCTGGGCACCACAGCCGCAGGCACAACGGTCAACTCGGGTGCCGCTCTGGAGGTCGAGGGCGGTATTTCTTCGGCCGAAGCTCTCAATATCGCCGGCACGGGCGTCGGCGGCAACGGTGCACTGCGCAGCATCAGTGGGGCCAACACCAATACGGGCACCGTCACGCTCTCGGCCAACGCCACGATCTCGGCGGATTCCGGCGCCGGTCTCCGCTTGGCCAACATCGATATCGGCGCAGCCAATCGCCAGCTGACCTTCAGCAACGCGGGCACGATCTTGATGACGGGCAACTTCTCGAACATGGATACCGGCAGCACTTTCTTCAAAGAAGGCGCCGGATCGCTGGTTTTCTCCAACACCACCGCCAACACCGGCGGCGGCCAGTTGCAGTTGGGCGGGGGCACAGTCACCTTGGCCGCGGGAACTTTCAGCACCAACAGCGGAACCAGCGTGCGGGCCCTCGACTTGGGGCTGAACTCCGCCGGCGCCGCGAGTTCGCAAGACACGGCTTTTTATGTCAACAGCGGGCTGACCATGAGCAACTCCGTGTTCGTTGCTGCTGGAACTGGCCTGCGCACCCTCGGCACCGAGAGCACAAGCGGAACGGCGACCTTCAACCGCGAAATCTTCCTGGGCACCGGCAGCACTTTGCGTCTGTCCGCTGCCGCAGACGCAAACGCCGCCTTCACGGGCAACCTCGTCAATAGCGGTGACATCACCAAAGTCGGTAGCGGCACCGTGACTTTGAGCGGCGCCAACACCGCGGTCGGAACGCTCACCGTCGGTGCCGGAACCTTGGCCATCACCAATGGCGCCGCCATCGCCGACGGCAACGCCGTAGTGTTTTCCAACGTTGCGGGTGCTGCGTTGCACGTGAATCAAAGCGAAACGATCGGCTCGCTCGCCGGCGGCGGCAGCACCGGCGGCAATGTGAGCATTGCTGCCAACCAGACGCTCACGGTCACGGAAACCGGCGTCAATACTTTCTCTGGATCGATCACCAACTCGGGCGGCCTGACCAAAGCTGGCGCCGGCACTCTTACTCTCGCTGGCAGCAACTCGTTCTCCGGCTTGCTGAATATCAGCCAAGGCGCCATCAGCATCACCAATGCGAACAGCTTGGGCGCTGGGACTGTCGTCGTTGGCAGCGGAAACAATCTGGTCACGCTGCTTGTCAACTCGAACACCACGATAACGAACCAACTTGCCATACAAGATAGTGCGATCAACTCGGCTCTGACCGTAGCCACGGACCAGACAGTCACGGTCTCTGGAAATCTCGCGCAGACCAACGGAACAGCCAATGGCACGAAATTCGGAAAAGACGGAGCGGGCACGTTGGTAATGAATGGCGCCAATAGCACCTACAACGGACAAGTTCAGATCGGGCAGGGAACCGTGATCGTCGGCACCGCGAATGCACTCGGCACCAACGTGACCACGGCCAACCGCGGTATCGACCTTGGTTTGAACGTAGGCGATGTCTCGACTGCCAACAACGTGGCGCTGCTCCTCAGCAACGGGGTTAATTTCGGCCAGTCAATCTACGTTGCTCCAAACACCAGCGGCGCAAGGCGCACCATTGGCCTCGCCAACACCGACATGGCGGCAAGTTTCACCAACGAAATCTACCTCGGCGGCACCCTCACGGCCGACGCGGCGTCCAACGCCAATTTGACTGTCAGCGGCAATGTCATCAACACGGGAGGCTTGATCAAGACCGGGGCAGGCACTTTGACGCTCTCGGGGAACAACACCTTCAGCGGGGCAACCACGATTGCTGGCGGCACTCTCCGCATCAGCGGCAACAACCGTCTGGGCAACACGAACACCACCCTGACGATCTCGAACGGCGGTGTTCTTGATGTGACCTCGGCAGGCACATTCACCAATTCCATCACGATCGGCACGGGCAACGGTGTCCTTTCGAACTCCTCCGGAGCCGCGTTGGTTGTTGCCGGCGGCGTCTCGAAAAACGGAACGGTGTTCACGTCGCGTTCCGGAACTGGAACCAACGTTTTCACCGGTGTCATTTCAGGTGCCAGCGCCAATTCGGACTTTGTTGTCGACGGCGGCACGACGGTGTTCAGCAACGCGATGACCTACAACGGCCCGACCATCATCACCAATGGCGGCACACTTGTCTTGGGAACAAACAACGCCATTCCTACGACATCGGCCCTGACGCTCGGCGGCGGAACCTTGCGCGCGGGTAACAGCGAGACCCGTTACTCCCAGACGCTGGGCACGCTGACCCTGACGGAGAACTCGACCATCGACCTCGGAAGCTTCACTGGAGGCAGCACAACGCAACTCACTTTCGCCGACAGTTCCGGTGTCAGTTGGGTGAGCGGCAAAACCCTCACCATCACCAACTGGCAGGGGGTTGCGCTGCAATCGAGCACTGTCGCCGAGATCATTTTCGGCTCGGGCGGTCTCACTACCACTCAGCTCGCGCAGGTGTATTGGGCTGGCCAGAATATCGATGGCGGTGCACTGCTCGGCGGCGAACTCGTCCCCGTGCCCGAACCGCGCGTGTATGCCGCTGCAGTCGCGCTACTCGCCGCCGTGGGTTGGCGCGAACGCCGCCGTGTTTTGGGTGCAAGTTCCCGCCTCTTCAAGCGGCTCCGTTTTCACTCCTGAAATCGCCGGTAGCGGGCGATGGCCCTGCCGGCCTCGTCCAGGCAGGTTACCTTCGAGGGAGACTTGGCGCGTTGCATCGCCATCGGCCTCTCGTCGTCGGAGTACAGTGCGGCTGCAGTTGCCACTGGTCGGGTTTATGCGCAGGAGGAAGGCGCCGAGCGTTGCGAGGATCGCGTGCGCTGGTGCTTGTTGCCCCCGGCGTTTTCATGGGCACTCGCGGCAACCCCGTGGCGGAACTCCCGCGGGGTTGTGCCGGACCAATGTTTGAAAGCGCGACTGAAAGCGGCTGAGGAGCTGAAGCCGCAGGAGATGGCGATATCGGTGAGGCTTTCTTGTGAATGCCGCATCATGGCAACAGCGTCCTGCAAGCGCAGGTTGCGGAGATATTGGCCGAGGCTCAATCCGTAGGTCTCGCGAAACCGCGTCCGCAGACGGCTTTCGCTCGTCTTCATTGCGGATGCCAATTGTCCCACGGAAAGTGCCGCAGGAAGGCAATTCGCGTGATGACTGTGAACCGCTTCGAGAAATTTGCCGTTCGCGCTGGTTCTCGGACTTTTGTGCGAACTTCCCCGGTCGGCAGACCGGACCAAACGGAGGAGGATTCCGGAGAGGATGATTTGCAATTGGTGCGGCATGGTTTTCCTCGATCGGTAAGCGGCAGTGAAATCCTCCAACAGCTTCCGCGTCTCCACGTCCGGGGTGACCGTCGCGTGGCGGAGCGAGCGCAACGGAGTGGCATCGGGGAGTTCGAAAGTGATGAACAGCCAGAGGATGTCATCGCGATCCAGGTCGTGGTAGGTGTGCAATTGGTGCGGGAAGATCAGATGGGCCTGGCCCGGCATCAAGCGGTAGGCCGTGCTGTCGAGATTGAGGGTGCCGGCTGTGTGGAGATTGACCACGAGGACGTAGCGTGTGTGCAACCGGCTTTCGAAAGTGCGCCGTTGCAGATCCCGGCGCGTCCGGCGCACGAATGCCAACAGGTTGAGCGGCCAGCACCAAGGATCGCCGCCTGTGCCTGCAAAATAATCCGTTGGCTCGCGCAGTCCCGCGGCCAGCTTGCGGAGAGAATTCACCGTTGAAATTGCCGTATTTTCAACCGAAAGTGTCAAGAAAACAGATAAAAGTGCAAAGTGTATGCTGAACCGACTGTGTTCGAATTTGAAAATGTTGCGAGTCGGACAAACGGAGCAGGAGCAATTCGAGAAGATTCCGGTGCGGGTCTTCGAGCGCGCCGAGACGGCATGCGCTTCGGTGGCTTCCGACATCGCCGCGCTGATCCGCTCCAAAGCAGCCGCCGGAGAGAACGCCGTCCTGGGTCTGGCGACCGGTTCGACTCCGGTGGGACTTTACCGGGAGTTGATCCGTCTGCACCGCGAAGAGGGGCTCTCGTTTACCAACGTCACGACCTTCAACCTGGATGAATACTACGGCCTGGGGCGATCGCATCCGGAGAGCTACTGGCGCTTCATGCACGATCAGCTGTTCGATCACATCGACATTCCCGCATCGCAGGTGAACATCCCGGACGGCACCGTTGCGCGTCAGGACGTCTTCGCGCATTGCCGCTCCTACGAGGAGGCGATTGTGCGGGCGGGCGGTATCGACCTGCAGATTCTCGGCATCGGGCGCACCGGCCACATCGGATTCAACGAGCCCGGTTCGGGTGCCGACTCGCGCACGCGCCTGGTCACGCTCGACACGATGACGCGCCGCGATGCCGCGCGCGATTTTCTCGGCGAGGAGAATGTCCCGCGCCATGCGATCACGATGGGGGTGGGAACAATCCTCGAGGCCCGCAAGCTCGTGCTTCTGGCGTGGGGCGAGGCCAAGGCGGATGTGGTGGCCCGGGCCGTCGAGGAGGTTGCCTGCGCCGAGTTGCCGGCTTCGTTTCTCCAGTCTCACCCCGACTGTCGTTTCTTCGTGGACAATGCGGCGGCCAAGAAACTCGCGCGCTTCGACGAGCCGTGGCGCGTCGGTGTTGTCGATTGGAATGCGTCCTTGCGCCGCAAAGCCGTCGTCTGGCTCACCGCGCGGGTGGGCAAACCCATCCTCAAGCTGGTGGACGAGGATTACGCCAAGCACAGTTTGTCGGATCTCATCACCGGCCACGGTCCCGCCTACGATCTGAACGTCGCTGTTTTCAACGAGGCGCAACACAGCATAACCGGCTGGCCCGGGGGCAAGCCGGGGGCGGATGACAGCACGAGGCCGGAGAGGGCGGAGCCCGCGGTGAAGCGCGTTCTGGTGCTCGGTCCGGAGCCCTTGGACGTGGAGCGATCGATGGGTGGAACGCTGCACCGGCTCATCGACCAAGGTCACGAAGTGACGTTGGCTTACATGACATCGGGGAATCTCGCGGTGCCCGATCCGCTGGTTCGCTTGGCCGTCGATCTGGCGCAAGGCATGGCCGGGGACGGCTCCGCTTCCGAGGCGATGGTCTGCACGGTGCGCGAGCAGTTGTCGGCAAAAAAGGAATTCGACATCGACAGTCCAGAAATCCGGCGAGTGAAGTCGCTCATCCGCCGCGGCGAATCGCTGGCGGCCGCGGAAACGCTCGGTCTGGCAAGGGAGCGTGTGCGTTTTCTCAATCTTCCCTTTTACGAGTCCGGGCGTTACCGCCAGTTCCTTCCCGGATCGGCCGACGAGGAGGTGCTTGCTTCCTTGATCGAGAAACTGCGCCCCCACCAAATTTTCGCATCCGGTGTCGATTCCGCTCCGGGAAGTGTGGCGGCGGTGTGTTTCGAGGTGCTGCGTTGCGCTTGGCGCAGATTGTCCGGAGCCAAATGGATGGAGCACTGCAGGCTTTGGATTTATCCGGAGATCGACCGTGCATGGCCGCTGCACGACATCGACATGGCGGTGCCGCTCAGTCCGGTCGAAATGAAGAACAAGCTCGAAGCGGTTTACCAGCACCAGAGCCAGCGCAGCCAGACGCCGTCGTCCAACGAGGCATGGCAAGAGACGGGAACACTCGATCGTGCGACGGCGGCGGCCTTCGACCGTCTGGGGTTGGCCGAATACGAGGCCATGGAGACTTTCCGCCGGATGGACGCGATACTCCGACCATGACAAGGGTGGACGTTGCCAAGATGTCATTGCCGGATAGCGGGGCGCCGCTTGATCGGGGTTTCGTTCCCGCTTGGTCCTGGCGGAGCGCCTATCGGGGGCTTGCTGAAAAGGGCGGCTGCAGCATTCCGGTGACCATCGCAATCATGCAACCGGGCGGCTGCACAAGCGTTTTCCGGACGCGCATGCTTCCGGACAACGACGGGAATGCGGGGGTCAATTTCCATTATCTCGAGCGCACTGTGAAATTCCTGCTTTGGTCGCGCGGAGGGTCTCGCGTGCACATCGCGGGCGCGCCGGCGACGGCCCGCAGGATTGCGGCGGACTATGCACCCGAAGGAGCCCGCGCCTTCGATGCCGGATTTCTCGGACGCAAAATTTATCTGGATGAGTTCGCGGTGACGTCGTGCGATGAAGCCGCGTTGCCCGCGGAAACTGAAAATGCCGGCATGGGCGGAGGCGGGCTGGAGGGCTGCCGGATCGGTTTCGATCTCGGCGGCAGCGATCGCAAAGTCGCCGCGGTGATCGACGGGAAAGTTGTGTTTTCCGAGGAGACGCCGTGGGACCCTTATTTCCAGGCTGATCCAGCCTATCACGAGGAGGGGATCCGCCAGAGCCTGCGGCGCGCGGCGGAACACCTGCCGCGGGTCGATGCGATCGGCGGAAGCGCGGCCGGCGTGTATGTGGACAACGAGCCGCGCGCGGGCTCGCTTTTTCGCGGTGTTCCCGAGGAGCTTTTCGCCTCGCGGATCCGTCCGATTTTCAAGCGTCTGGCGGCCGAGTGGAAGGTGCCGCTCGTGGTGGCCAATGACGGTGATGTCACCGCGTTGGCCGCGGCGGCAATGCCGGAGTGCAAGGAGAAGCACAAAGGTGTTCTCGGTCTTTCCCTCGGCACCAGTCTTGCGGGCGGCTATGTGGGTCCGGACGGTTCTCTCAGGCCCTGGCTCAACGAACTTGCTTTTGTCCCGGTGGACTATCGCGTGGAGAGCGAGGGTGCGCATGTCGATGAATGGTCCGGCGACGCGGGAACCGGGGCGCGCTACCATTCGCAGCAGGCGCTTGGTCAACTGCTCGCGGGACGGGAATTTCCCGGCGGACTGCCTTTTGCGGAAAAATTGGCGCTGTTGCAACAAGCCGCGGAACGCGGAGAGAATTGGGTCCATCCGGTCTATGAGAGCCTCGGCGTTTATCTCGGTTTCTCGCTGGCTCATTTCGCCGAATTTTATGAGTTCTCGCACGTCCTCGTGCTCGGCCGCGTGACGAGCGGACCGGGAGGGGAGATTATGATGGAAAAAGCCCGCCAAGTGCTGAGCGGTCACGCGCCGGATTTCGCGCGAGCGCTTTCGTTCCTCGCCGTGGACGAGAAGTTCAAGCGTCACGGCCAAGCCATTGCCGCCGCGAGTTTGCCGCGCATCGAGTCCGGCTGCGTATGAAATTTCACCGCCCCAACGCCGACATCTGCATTCCCGACGGCAAGCCGATGCCCGCCGCCCTCGAGCGCACGACCCACATGGGAATCGGCGCCCACCAGGATGATCTGGAATTTTTCGCCGCCCACGGGATTCTCGAATGCTACGGGCGCGAGGATCTCTGGTTCACCGGGGTGACCGTGACCGATGGAGCCGGAAGCGCGCGCACGGGGATCTACGAAAAGCTCTCCGATGCCGGAATGATCGAAGTGCGTCGCGAAGAGCAACGCAAAGCGGCTGTGATCGGCGGCTACGCGGCGATGATCCAGCTCGATTATCCCAGCGCCATGATCAGGAACGCTGCCGACAATAACCCGGTGGGCGATTTGGCGGCGATCCTCGCAATAGCGCGGCCCGGCGTGCTTTACCTGCACAACCCCGCGGACAAGCACGCGACGCACGTGGCCGTGCTCGCAAGGTCGCTCTCGGCGGTGCGCCGTCTGCCGCGGGAGCAACGTCCGCGGAAAGTTTACGGCTGCGAAGTCTGGCGCGATCTCGATTGGTTGCCGGACAACCGCAAAGTGGCGCTTCCGGTGGGGGAGTGCACCAACTTGCAGGCCGCGCTCAACGGCGTGTTCGATTCGCAGATCAGCGGGGGCAAGCGCTACGACCTTGCGGTGATGGGCCGCAGGCTGGCCCACGCCACATTCCACGAAAGCCACGCCACGGACAAAGAGACCGGCGTGACATATGCCATCGACCTCACGCCTCTGGTGCAGGACGACAACCTCGGGCTCGGCGAGTTCACGCTCGCGTTGGTTGATGAGTTTGCCGGCGAAGTCCGGGAGGCCTTGCGGTCAGCCGCAGTGGCGCGTTAGACGCTCTTCGCGATGGGAAATTCCGGTGGCTGTGCAAAGTATAAGCACCGCTAATAATCTGCTTGAGCCGGCGGGTGGTTGGAAGCAAAATGCCAGCGATGAAAACGAACGTTTCAATCCTGGTGTTGGGCATGGCCCTTCTTTGTGCGGTGGCTCCGGCCAAAGCGGAGGTTTCAGCGCAGCTGGTAAAAGATCTGAACGAAGCCTTTCAAGGCGAATCGAACGCCTCCAATCGTTACGCGCAATTCGCGCGCAAGGCCGAGCAGGACGGTTATCCCGAAGTGGCCAAGTTGTTCCGTGCCACGTCCGCTTCCGAGGCGATTCACCGCGATGCGCACAAGGAGGCCATTTTGAAACTCGGCGGCAAGGTCGAGAAATTTCAACTTGAGGAGGTGAAGCCGGGAAGCACGGCGGAGAATCTCAAGGCTGCGATCAAGGGCGAGACTTACGAGAACGAGAAGATGTATCCGGAGTTCATCGCGCTGGCCAAAAAGGAGAACGCACGTCCGGCCATGCGCAGCTTGCGTTTCGCCATGGAGACCGAGAAAGCCCACGCCAAACTCTACGAGGCGGCCCTGAAAAACTTGGGCAAGCAGGGCAAGATCAACTACTACGTCTGCCAAGTCTGCGGCATGACCGTGACAAAGCTTCCCGCGGAAAAATGCTCGGTCTGCCGCGAACCGGTTGACGAATACGAAGAGATCCTCTGATTGGCCTCGAGGGTGGGGGCACCGCGCACGTGGGTCGGGTGGGACTCGAACCCACAACCAACGCCTTAAAAGGGCGCTGCTCTACCATTGAGCTACCAACCCTTGCGCCGAGACGCGCAATGTAGCGTCTGGTGCGCGCGGCTCAAGACTATTCCGCCAGTCCGAGTTCCTTCAACGCGGCCTGGACCTCCGCGGCGTGCTCGCCGGTCTTCGCGCTGCGCGCGATCCAAGCAATCTTTCCGTCGCGGATGATGAACGACTGCCGTTGCGGCACGCCGAGAACGGGGAGCAGCGGAACACCGAAAGCCTTAGCCACCGTCTGCTCCGTGTCGGCGAGCAGGGGGAAGGGCAGATTGTATTTGTCCGCGAATTTTTTCTGCGCCTCCACCGTGTCGCAGCTCACGCCGACAATTTTCACGCCCTCGCCCGTGAAGCGCGGAAAATCATCGCGCAGCGAGCATGCCTGGGCGGTGCAACCGGGGGTGTCGGCCTTCGGGTAAAAATAGACCAGCACCGGACCTTGGACGTAGAGGTCCGCCAAGTTGAGCGTCGCACCGTTTTGGTCCTTGGCCGACACGCTCGGAGCGTCATCGCCCACCGCGAGTGCGAGGGCCGGACTGCGCAAGCCGAGGAAAGAGAGCACGATCGATATTGTAAGGAAGTATTTCATCACGCGCCACTCTTAAGCCCCCGGGGGGCTTTCGGGCAATCTTTTCGGGTCTGCCTCCAACCGGCTTTCCCGGCTTCCCGGACCTGGGAGAACTCCGGCGGGGGCGGACGGGGTTCCGGACCCCTACAAATTGTAGTTGCGTCCCCTGGGGAAATCTGACAACACAACAGATTGTTATGGCCAAGAAAAAAGCAACCAAAAGTAAACCAGCCAAGAAAACCGTCAAAAAAGCCGCGAAGAAAGCGGTGAAGAAGAAACGGAAAGCCAATCCCGCGCTCATGAAGCCGGTGACGCCTTCGTCGCTTCTCGCCGTTGTGGTGGGCCCGAAGCCCGCTCCCCGCGGCCAGATGACGAAACGGCTCTGGGATTACATCAAGAAGAACAAGCTGCAGGACAAAGTCAAAAAGACGATGATCCATGCCGACGAGAACCTGAAGGCCATCTTCGGGGGCAAAAAATCGGTCAGCATGTTCGAGATGACCAAGCTGGTCTCCAAGCACATCAAATAACCTCCCGGTTATTTCCTCACAACCGGCGGTCCGCAAGGGCCGCCGGTTTTTTGTTCCCGGCAGCGCGTGCGGTTTTCGGCTTCTGCTTCACGCGGCAGCCGTTAACTTCCGGGGGATGGAATCGCCGTCCATCAAGGATCTTCCGGAGAGCGAGCGGCCGCGGGAGAAGCTCATCGATCGCGGGGCGGGGGCGCTGAGCGATGCGGAGTTGCTGGCCATTTTTCTGCGCACCGGCACGCGTGAAAAGGGTGTCGTCGAGGTGGCCTCGGATATGCTCGCTGCCGCAGGAGGGTCGCTTGGACGCATGGCGGAGATGAAAGCGAAACAGCTCCGGAAGCTGGCCAAGGGTGTCGGTCCGGCGAAAGCCTGCGAGTTGGAGGCTGCTTTCGAACTGGGCAAGAGGGTCGCGCGTCAGAAGGCCCGCAGCGAGCCGTTGGCAACCCCGGACAAGATTTACGAATTCATGGCGCCGCAGTTGCAGGGCCTTGCCCGGGAGTCGCTGCGAATCGTGCTGTTGGACACGCGGCACAGGCTGGTGCATGACGAAGAAGTTTCGCTCGGCACGCTCAACGAAAGCCTTGCCCATCCGCGCGAAATCCTCCGACCGGCCATCAGCCACGGTGCCTATGCTTTCGTGCTTGTCCACAATCACCCCTCGGGCGATCCGGCCCCGAGCGAGGCGGACCGGGCGTTGACGCGGCGAATCCGCGAAGCGGCGGAATTATTGCAGATTCATCTGCTCGACCATGTCATCATCGGGCGCGAGCGCGAGGGGGCGCAACCCTACTTCAGCTTCAAAGAGCACGGACTTTTATGAAAATCCATCCCACCGCGATCGTGGCCGACGGGGCCGTGCTGGGTGCCGATGTCGAGATCGGTCCCGGGTCCATCGTCAGCTCCCGGTCGGTGCTCGGGTCCGGGTGCGTGCTCGGCGCCTACGTTATCCTCGAGAACCGCGTGGTTCTCGGCGATGGGACAAAGGTGGGCCACGGTTCGATCCTCGGCGCGAACCCGCAGGATCTGGGCTTCGATCCCGCGCGGCGCGACACCGGCGTCCGTATCGGCCGCGGCAACACGATCCGCGAATACGTCACCATCCACCGTGCCACGAAAGAAAACGGCGACACGACGGTGGGCGACGGGAATTTCATCATGACCGGCTGCCATCTTGCCCACGACAATGTTGTCGGCAACGGGGTGATCATGGCCAACAACGCGCTGACGGCCGGGCATGTGCACATCGGGGACAGATGCTTCCTCGGCGGCGGCAACGTGTTTCACCAGTTCATGCGGATCGGAACGCTCGCCATGGTGCGCGGCGGATGCCGGTTCAGCAAAGACATCCCCCCGTTCCTCGTCGCCACGGGTGAAAACCATGTGGCCGGAATCAACGCGGTAGGGTTGCGTCGCGCCGGTTTTTCGGCCGAGGAGCGGGCCGAGATCAAACGTGCTTTCCGCCTGCTATATTTGTCCGGGCTGAACATTTCCCAGGCCCTCGAGGCGGCGGCGCCCGGCCCGTGGGGTGCGCGGGCGGAAGAGCTTTTCGCCTTCGTCCGCGAGGCGAAGAAACGCGGAGTCTGCGATTACGCGGGGCGCGGCGCTGCCGAGGGCGAGTGAACGGCCCCGGGGCAGGGCTCAGGCCGGGGCGGAAAATATTAAGATAACATGGCGATATTATCGCGCTCTTGTTCACGAGTTGGCCCCGCTTTGATGGTGGTGCTGGCGGGGTGCGTAGCGAGGCCGGAGCCGTTAGCGGGTCCGGAATATGAGGAGCATTGGCGGGAGGTATTGGTGCAGACGATTCCGCGCAATGGTTATGTGGAGCGCAATGGTGAGTATGTGGGAGTGGCGCCGATCGCGGTGCGGGTGCGGACTACGGAGAGCGGGCGACCGGTGCGGCCGCAGCGGATCACGGCGACAGATACGGCGTCGGGGGCGTATGTGTGGAAACTTTTGGTGCCTGGTGAGCAGGTGCCGGAGCGGATGTTGATGGACATTCGACCTTTTCTTTCGGTGCAGCCGGGGATTAGTTTCGGCCCATGAGGTCGCGAGCGCTGACTGTGCTGTCCTGGGTGCTGATAGCCGTGGGTTGCTATGGTGCGCTTTTTTGCGCGTTTGCTTCGGGGCTGTTGGGTGCGGTGTTTTCCGCGGGATGGCAGTTGAATCCGTGGGACGTGAGTGCGATTGCTGCGTGGTGGCACAACATGGGTGCCGTGGTGGTAGAGCAATGGCCATGGCTCATTGCCATGGCGTTGTGCTTGGGCTGCGCTACGCTTGGTGGCGTGTTGTATATGCAGGACGATGCGGCCGCGGGATCGAGTGGTTAAGCAGCGGAAAATTTTTCGCGTGTCCGGTTGAAGCGGGCGAGCACGCGGTCGCATCCGAGCAACTCGAGGAGGTGGTAGAGGCTTGGTCCGACGCTGCGGCCCGTGGCGGCGACGCGCGCCGGGTGCACAAGCAGGGCGGTCTTCACGCCGAGGGTTGCGGCGAGTTCCTTGAATGCGGCCTCGATGTTGTCCGCCGTCCACGGTTCCACGCGCGAAAGGCGGTCGCCGAGCACATGGAGTCGCTCGAGCGCGCCGTCGGCATGGATGGCCTTCGCCACCGAAGCCTCGTCGTAGGCGTAGTTGTCATTGAAGAAAAATTCGATCCACGATGGCACATCGGTGAGGTGTTTCACTTTTTCTTTCACCAGTGCCAGTGCCGGCAGCAGCGCCTGGCGTGATTCGTAGGCAATTCCGGCTTTGTCGACGAACGGGATGACGAGTTCGGCAAAGCGTTCCAACGGCATCTGGGCGAGGTATTGCCCGTTCATCCAGAAACATTTGTCGAGGTCGAAGCCCGCGTTGCGGCGGTTGATATTCTTGAGTTCGAAAAGCGCGATGGTCTCCTCGATCGGCAAGATCTCGCGATTGTCTTTGGGCGACCAACCGAGCAGGCAAAGGTAATTGCGCACGGCTTCGGGCGCGTATCCCTGCTCGATATAGCTTTGCACGCTGGCACCTTTGTCGCGCTTGCTCATTTTGCCGCCGTCGGGATTGAGGATGAGCGGGATGTGGGCGAACTTCGGAGGCTCCGCGCCGAACGCCTTGTAAAGTTCGAGATGCTTGGGCGTGTTGGAAAGGTGATCCTCGCCGCGGATGACGTGGGAGATTTTCATCTCGATGTCATCGACCACGTTGACGAAATGGAAAATCCAGGAGCCGTCGGGGCGGCGGATGGTCATGTCGGGATGCGTGCCGGGGTTGGACAGGTCGAACTGGATCGAGCCGCACACCTCGTCGTGGACTGTGACCGGTTCGCGGGGGGATCGGAAACGGAGGGCGCCGGCGTCCTCGTAAACCATGCCTTTGTCCTCGAGAAGTTTGAGGTAGCGCTCGTAGGTGGGTCCGCGTTCGCTCTGGTAATAAGGGCCGTAGTCGCCGCCCTTTTCCGCGCCCTCGTCCCAATCGAGCCCGAGCCATCGGAGTCCCTCGTAAATGGCGCGCACGGCCTCGTCGTTGTGCCTCTCGCGGTCGGTGTCCTCGATGCGCAGCACAAAGGTGCCGCCGGTGTGGCGGGCGTGCAGCCAGTTGAAAAGGGCGGTGCGCGCGCCGCCGACATGGAGGAAGCCGGTGGGCGACGGGGCGAATCGGACTCGGACGGAATCGGACATGGGTAAGGGCGTGTTAGTTGTTGCTGCTCTCCGTGCCAAGTTGGCGGAGTTTCGGAATGCGGTATTGGTCGCGGATACGTTTCTCCTCGGCCTTGCTTGCCTCGACATCAAGGATGATGAGGCCCGGGTCCTCGGCCAACTTGATGCGGTGGAATTTGTCGGGAGGGTTGTCCACGGCGGCTGCGAGGTCTTCCAGGCTGCGCACCGGCCGGCCGTTGACTTGATCCACGATCTCGTAGGCGAGGTCCTCATAGCCCACGGTGTTCGGGCCGGACAGGACACCGCTGATGAATACGATCTTGCCGCGGTCCGCCCGCAGTTCGCTTTGGAAGCGGTCGAGGTAGAGCAGGCGAAGCGGCGCATCCCGCGTCCACGATTGGCCCCATTCGCGCAGGAACTGCCTGGAGAGTTCCGTGAAGACAATGCCGCCGACGATGACGAACTTCGGCGGTTGGTCGAAGGTGTAGGGCTGGCTGATCATCGCCTCGCGGTCGCGGGGCGCGAGCGTGATTTCCAAGTTTGTCTCGGCACCGTCGCGCCACACCGCGAGAGGCACTTTCTGCCCGCTTTCCAGAAGCGTGGAAACGTAGTGCGCGAGCGAAACTTTTCCGAACCGCGCGTCCTCGTAGTTTCCGTCCTGGTCGATGGTTTTGTCGCCCACGCGGAGAAGAATGTCGCCGACTTTGAGGCCCGCGGCCTCGGCTGGGGAGCCGGACTGGACTTTGGTGATGTAAGCGCCGCCGGTTCCATTGTTCAGCCTGGCATAGCGTCGGAGCTGAGGGTCGCGCGTGTCCGAAAAAGTGAGCCCGGCCCGCGGAAATCCCGCGTAAGGCTGCTTGGAGGCGACCTGGAGAAAACGTGCGATGACGGGGGCAGGCACGAGGTCGGCTGCCTGGGTGCGCGGGTCGTAGCGCATGACCAAGCCGACGAGCGCGCCGTCCTTGAAAACCGGAAGAGTGAAGCTGTTTTCGCGTGACTGCAGCGGAACGCTGAGGCGGAAGAGCAAAAATGCGCTGTCCTCGAGAACGTAGGGGCCGACTTCCACGGTGGTGAGCGTCGCAGGGGTGTTGACGGGCGCGCCGTTGGCTTCGAGTTGCACAAGATCGACGCGGCTGCCGACGCCGGCCGACTCGTCCAGAGTGGCGCCGGGAATATTCTGCAGGAACCCGGCGGCGGGGGCCGAAAGAAGGGCGAGATTTGTTTCGTAATCCACAGCGGCCAGCTCGGCTTTTTCTTTGCGCGCCGTTTCGGGTTCTTCCAGTTCGATGTAAGTGTGGTCGGCCACCAATCCGGCCGTGACGAGAATACGTCCGTCGGGAAGCACCACACCGAGTCCCTGGCGTTGCGAGGCCTGGTTTTTCCGCCACGGCTGGCTGAAGCTGTAGGACTGCTGGGTGACGTTGACGCGGACAACCGGAGGCCGTTTTGCCACGGCAGGTGCCGGTGGCGGGGCCGGTTCCTCGGGGGTGGCTCCCGGTGCTGGCGACGGCGAAACGGCGGACTCGGGGGTGGCGGAGGGCGTGGTGCCGGCGGCGAATTTTTCCCGAAGAACTTCCATCGCTTGAGTCCCGGGAGCGAAGCTGAGCACGAGCGCTGCGAGAAGCGGCGCGATGACGGCTGTGCGGAGCGGATTCATCACAAATTGCGGTCGGTCGAGACGTTGTAGCGCTCTTTGATGCGCCGGTCGGCCTCGGGAAGTGCCGAGCGGTCGAGGACGATCGGGCGCCCTTCACCGAGAAGTTCGATGACGTGGAATTCCCCGGGTTCGTCGAGCGCCTGGGCCACGTCCTGCAGCGAGCGGATCTTGCGGCCGTTGATGCTCTCCACGATGCCGCCCTTGAAAGGCATGAAATAGGTGTTTACCGGATCGGGCAAAATCTCGCTCAAGACGACCACCTCGGGATGTTCGCGGTAAAGGTTGTCCGTCACGAAAAAGTCGAAAAAGTATCGGAGCCGGAGATCGGAGACTTTTTTGGCGTCGAGAAAGTCGCGGCTCAGAGGCTGGAAGAGCAGGCCGCCCATGAGAACGAAGCGCGGACGTTTGTCATAGGACCGCGCCTGCATGTCGAAAGGCCACGGGCGGGCGAGGACCAGCTCGACATTCTGCTTTTGCCCGTTGCGCAGGATCTCGAGAGCGACTTTGTCGCCTTTGAATTTGCGCTCGAAAACCTCGGCCATCTCGACGCGCTCCCCCTCGAGGTCGATCTTGCCGTCGGCGTAAACTTTCAGCCCGTCCACCGAGAGAATGACGTCGCCGCTTTGCAATTTTCCGTCCGAAGACCCGCCGTCGAACACGCTGCCGATGAGGACGCCGTTGTCGGGTTCCGTGAGTCCGAGGGCCGCGCGCTGCGCGGGGTTCACGAGCGGGAAATACGTGGCGGCGAGGTCCATGTATCGGTCGTAGGAGCCGTCCTCGATGTCCTTGAGAAATCTTTTGATGACCGGCACGGGAATCATGTAGCCGACGTTTTGCGCCACCGCGCCGCTGTAGCCTTGGAAGGCGACGCCGACGACCTTGCCGTCCTGCAAGACGGGACCACCGCTGTTGCCGGGGTTGATCGCCGCGTCGATCTGGATGGCCAGGTGGCTGTCGACTTCGGAGTGACTGTAGGGCTGGAAGTCGATGCGCGAGACGATACCGCGGGTGACGGACAACCGGTCGCCGCCGATCGGGTAGCCGTAAACGCTCACGGTCGATTCAAGCGCGGGGATGCCGCCGAATTGCAGGGCCTTGGTGCCGTTGAAAAAAGCGGCCTTGTCGTAAACCTCGAGCAGCGCGAGGTCGCAGTCGTGCGCGACATGCAGCACCCGCGCCGGCCAGAGCGTGGGATCGCCCTCTTTGACGACGGAAATGAACGTGGCGTTGCTGACCACGTGGGCGTTGGTGAGGATGCGTTCGCCGTCGATGACGAATCCGGAGCCGACGCCGCGTTCGACGCCGCCCGGATTCCAGGGTGTCGCGTAGTCGGGTTGCTGCGCTGTGGTGGCGATGCGCACCATGCTCTGCGCCGGGCCGGGCGCGCTCTGCGCCCCTGCGCATGCCACGGCGGCAAAAAGAATGGCGGCGGTGCGCACACTGGTAAGCATCGGCGGGAAGGTTAGCTTGCGCGCCTTTTTTGGCAAACCGGGAAACGGGCGGTTCTGGCCAAATGCGCGGGGCTGTTTATGATTTTTGCGGAACTCCGCAGATGCAAACCTCGCCGCTGCTTTCCGACTCCGTGCTCACCGACCTGTCGCGGCGGGCCTCCGCGCCATGGCGACCTTTGTCGGAGGCATGCATCCTCCAGGACGGCAGCCAGGCATTTCCGGTGATGCTCGATCTCATCGCCGGCGCGCGGAAGTCGGTGTGGTTCGAAAATTTCATTTTTGCGGGTGACCGCACCGGCCGCCGGTTTGCCGGGGCGATGGGTGCTGCGGCCCGCCGTGGCGTCGAAGTCCGGGTGCTTTACGACCCGATCGGCACGATGATGGTCAAAGGCGGATCGGCGGCGAGGGAACTTGCGCGGCAGGACGTAAGGGCGCGCTCATTCCGTCCCGTTTCGCTGTTATCGCCGGGAACGTGGCCCCGATTGCGCCACCGTGATCATCGTAAAACCATGGTCGTGGACGGCGAGGTCGCCGTGGTGGGCGGACTTTGCATCAGCGACAATTGGGCCGGGCACGATGAAGGGGGGCACAACTGGCGCGACACGGCACTGATGGTTCGCGGCAGTGTGGTGGGCGACGTTGAAATCGCATTCGATGCCATGTGGAGCCGTGCGGACGGGGAGGATCTTCCGGCACCGGCCGTTCATTCCGCATCTTGCCCGGGCATGCCTTGCGGTCTGGTGGCGGCGGACCAACCGGGTGCCCACCATGTTGCGGAGATTTACATCCGGCTTGCTGTCGAGGCGCGGCAGAGTCTCGACATCACCGACGCCTATCTCGTCACGCCTGAGCCCGTAGTGGCTGCGGTCGAATCCGCGGCACGCCGCGGTGTCCGCGTGAGATTTCTTTTGCCCGGAAACAACAACCATCCTTTCGCTTCTGCTTCGGCACGCCGCCGCTACGCGCGTCTGATGGCGGCCGGCGTGCGCATCTACGAGTGGCGGGGCATGATGGTGCATGCGAAAACGGCGGTTGCCGACGCGCAGATGACACTCGTCGGATCGAGCAACCTCGATCCGCTTTCCATGACGCGCAATTACGAGCTGAACTTGCTGGTGGCCGATCCGGCCACGGGGGAACGGATGCGCGAGATGTTCGAGCGTGATCTGGACGGGGCCCGCGAAATTGTGCCGGCGGAGTGGGATCGGCGGCCGCTGTGGCAAAAAGCCGCGGAAACTGCGGCGGGTCTATTTGACGGCAACCTTTGAGCGATGCTCAGGTGCCCTGCGGGTCAAGACGCATCACGTGGAAAACGCCGTTCTCGTCGCGGTAGAATCCGCGGATTTTGGGGATGTGGGCGGGAAGTTGCCTCACGGCCGCAACCAGCCAGTTGTCCCAAAGTGCCGACGAGAGTTGGCGCAATGTGCCGTCGGCGTTGTTCACCTCGGAGAACGGGCGGGTGACTTTGGCATATTCCGCTTCTCCCACGCGTGCCGAGGCCAGACGCGACGGATCATAGACGGCGATCCACCATCCGCCGTTTGCGCCGGGAGCGGTGGGAGGTGTGATTTTGAAGGCGAGATTCCCCGCCCGGTGGGTGTCGCCGGCAAGCGAAAGCGAGTAGAGCGCGGCGATTTCCTTGCGGCTGTAAAGATGACCGGCCAGGAATTCGCGGACAATCTGGTGGTATCTGCTGCTGCGTCCGCGTTTTCCGTAAATCCCGAATTCGATGGCGACCGGATTGTCGGGATCGCCGTAGATGTTCATGCGGCCCTGCTTGTTCACGAGGAACGACGTGTAGGGGATGTTTTTGAATTCCCCCGACTGGACTGCGACCGGGGGAATGAGTTCGACGCGCCAGACGGTGTCGTGGTCGCGGAAGTCGTGGACGATCGCTTGCCAGGACGGAAGCTTTCCCCGACCTGTCACCTGGGCGAGATACACGTCCTGGTCAGCTTCTTCGCGGATGCGCCGGATGGATGATTTGGGGATCACGACCTCGCCATCCCGGGTTTGGAACAGCACCGAGTCGGCGCTGTTCTTGAGGATCATTCCGCGCAGCGAGCGTCCGTCCTTCATTTCGAGCTGGTCCGGTATACCGGGCTGGTTGGAGGCGTGCAGTGGCAGAGCGGCGAGCCCCGCAAAGGCGGCTGCAAGAATCCCAGCACGGCGTATTGCGGTCATGACCCGACTTAAATATGCTCCGCGCCATGTGGCAAGCGCTCCGCATCGGCATGACGCTCGGCGCGGCTTTTTTTGTCGCGGGTTGCGTGACCCCGCCGCCGGCCTATCGTCCGCCCTCCGCGCCCGCGGTGACCAAGAAGCTGCCGAAGGAAAAATTCTGGTGGGGGACATCCACTGCCAGCTTCCAGAACGAGGATCGTGGCGAGCCGCCCGGTTCACCTTTTTATTTCCAGACCGACTGGGATGTTTTCGGGAAGGAAGGGCATGCGCCTGTGCGCGGGGACGACGCGGTCTTCTCTTGGTCGCGCTTCGACCGAGACCTCGTGGCGCTCAAACAACTCGGGGTCTCGCATTTCCGATTCGGCGTCGAATGGGCCCGCATCGAGCCGAAACCCGGCGTGGTCAACGAGCGGGCGCTTGCACGCTATGTCCGCATGGCGCGTGATCTCCGTGCCGCCGGAATCGAGCCGGTGGTCACGCTCTGGCACTTCACGTTCCCCGACTGGCTCTATGACAGCAAACGCAAGGGGCAATCGAACTTCCTGCATCCCGATGTGCGCGAGGCCTGGCGTGCGCACGTGACGCGCGTGGCGAAAGCGATGGCTCCCTACGTCCGTATTTACGTGCCGCAGAACGAACCCAACGGGGCGCTGCAGCTGGGATGGATCGCGGGTCACTGGCCGCCCGGATTGCTGCTTCGTCCGTTTGCCTACAAAAAGGCGATGAAAGTTTCGGCCGACATGTTCCGCGAGGCCGCCGGGATCGTGCGCCGCGAGCGTCCCGACGCTGTCATCATGGGCATCTACTCGTTGCCGGATTGGAGGCGCAACCGTCTGCAGGATCCGACGGCGCTGGTTTACAACATTGTCCAGAGGCAGAACTTCGACCATCTCGATATGGTGGCCGACACCATGGATGTCGTCGGTGTGAACTATTATTACGCGCAGGATGCCAGCATCTTGAGATTCCTCAGCAGGGGGCACGGCGAGATGTCATCGGATTACACGCAGCTCGGATGGGAAATCGTGCCCGAGGGCCTTTACAACGTCCTCAAGACCGTCCAAGCGCGCTACGGCAAACCGATCGTCGTGACCGAAAACGGGCTCGGAACGCAAAGCGAGCGCAAGCGCATCCGATATATCCGGGAGCATATCGCGCAGTTGCGCCGGGCCATCGAATCGGGCGTCGATGTTCGCGGGTATTTTCCATGGACTCTCGTGGACAACTACGAGTGGAAAGAGGGATGGACCGGGCAATTCGGCCTGTTTTCCTACGATGCGCGCACCAAAGACCGCGTGCTCGAACCCACCGGCAAGTGGTTTTCCGCTTTCATCAAGGAGCATCGCGAACCCTGACCCGCGAAAAAACTGCCGCAAACCGCCGCCGTTCTTGATCGCGGGGTTTTCAACGTGTCAGAATACAAACGGTGGCGTTCTGATGATTCGGTGGCGCCCCCGGTTGGCCTGCCGGACCGGGCTGCGCCCACAAAATGCAACAGGAACAAATCGCGATCATCGGCATGGGTCTCCGTTTTCCCGGGGGGCTGAACAATGTCGAGGACTTCTGGAAATTTCTCGATGAGGGGCGCGATGCCGTGGTGGAAATTCCGCCGGATCGCTGGAATATCGCGAGGTTTTACGATCCGCAGCCGGGGTTGCCCGGAAAATCGATGGCCAAGCACGGAGGCTTCATCAACGGCATCGACCTGTTCGACCCGCAGTTTTTCGGGATTTCTCCGCGCGAGGCGCCGTTCATCGACCCGCAGCAGCGCCTGCTTCTCGAGACGGCTTGGGAGGCGATCGAGGATGCAGGCATCGTGCTGGACCAACGCAACGGCACGGACATCGGCGTCTTCGCCGGTATTTCGCACACGGACTACCAGAATATCCAAGGCGGGGCGTCCGACCGCACCGGCATAAGCGCGCATTCGCCCACCGGCAATGCGCACAGCATTGCCGCCAACCGCATTTCCTACTGCCTCAACCTGACCGGGCCGAGCATCGCGATGGATACGGCGTGCTCTTCGGCGCTCACCGCCGTCCATGTTGCGTGCGAGCATTTGCGCGAGAGACGGTGCGCGGCAGCTCTTGCCGGCGGAGTGACCGTCATGATTACGCCGGACGGATTCATCGGATTCTCGCAGGCCTCGATGCTTTCACCCGACGGACGTTGCCGCGCGTTCGACGCATCGGCCAACGGATTCGTGCGGGGGGAGGGGGCTGGGATGGTTTTGCTCAAGCCGTTGTCCAAAGCCCTTGAAGACGGCGACCCGATCTACGCTATCATACGCGGCACTTCCGCGAACCAGGACGGTCACACCAACGGCATCATGCTTCCGGGCGAGGAAGCACAAGCGCGTCTGGTGCGCGAGGCGTGTGCGGACGCGGGTATCGATCCTTTGTCTGTCGGCTACGTCGAGGCCCACGGAACGGGGACGGCGGTGGGTGATCCCATTGAGGCGCATGCCCTCTCCCGCGCCCTTTGCCCGGGGCGCGCGGACGGAAGGCCTCTTGTCATAGGCTCGGTCAAAACGAATCTCGGCCATCTGGAGACTGCGGCCGGTGTGGCGGGTCTCATCAAGGCCGCCTTGGTGGTCAATCGCGGCCGGATCCCGGCTAATATTCACTTCACCACGCCCAGTCCGCACATCGACTTCGGGGCTGCGAAGTTGAGGGTTCCGACTCGAACCGAGGATTTTCCCGGCGGGGCGGACGCGGAGCGCATCGCGGGGGTCAACTCATTCGGTTTTGGCGGGGCCAATGCTCACGTCATTGTTTCGGAGCCTCCCAAGCAGCCGCGTCTGGATGGCGGCGGTATCGCGACAGAGCGCGCGTGGCCGGTCACGCTCTCGGCGCGTTCGGAGGAATCGCTCAAGGCGGCGGCTGCCGAATTGGCCGCTTGGATCGATGCGAAAACCGCGTCCAATGGCGGCGGCAATTTGCTTTGCGATCTTGCCTACACTCTCGGGGCACGACGCAATCACCATGCCTACCGGCTCACTGGGGCCCCTCTCTCGGCGAGTGAACTCTCCGGGGAATTGCGCTCCTTCGTGGCGGACGGCGCCGCCGCCGGATTGAAAAGTTCTTTCGCTCCCCAGCCGGAAAAAGCTCCGCGCGTGGGGTTTGTTATGAGCGGTCAGGGGCCGCAGTGGTGGGGCATGGGGCGCGAGTTGATGCGCACGGAGAAAGTATTCCGCGAGACGATGGAGGCTTGTGCGCGTGCCATGGCGCCGCACGCCTCGTTCTCTTTGCTCGAGGAGCTTGCCAAGGACGAGAACGAAACACGCTTGGCGGAAACGGAAGTCGGGCAACCGGCCATTTTCGCCATGCAGATCGCGCTGTCGGAACTCTGGAAATCCTGGGGCATCACCCCTTCGCTCATCACCGGACACAGTGTGGGCGAGTTGGCGGCGGTCTGTGTCGCGGGGATTCTTTCGCTTGATGTGGCGGCGCGCATCATTGTCATGCGTGCCCGCTTCATGTCGGGTTGCGCACGCAACGAAGGTGCCATGCTGGCGGTCGGCTTGCCGGAAGACGAAGTCCTCGAACTTATTTCGCGGCACGACCCGGCAGCGAGTATCGCGGCTTTCAACGGTCCGCGTTCGCTCACCATCGCGGGGCTCAAGCCGCCCCTCGAAAAAATGGCCGCCGAATTGGAGGCACGAGGTGTTTTCAACCGCTTTGTGCGCGTGCAGCACCCCTTCCACCACGCACTCATGCAACCCGCGGCGGCCGAATTGGAGAAGGCCCTTGCCGGCTTGCAGCCGGAAGATGGCACGATTCCATTCTTCAGCACGGTGACGGGCGCTCTGTGTCCGGGGCGCGAATGCACCGCGTCTTACTGGGCCTCGGGGATCCGAAATCCTGTTCGCTTTGTTTCTGCCGTGAAGTCCATGGCGCAGGAAGGCGTGGACGTGTGGCTTGAGATCAGCGCGCATCCCGCGCTGGCTCTGTCCATCCAAGAGTGCCTCGCCGACAACGGTGTCAAAGCCCCGGTTGTCTCCTCGACGCGCCGCGAGCGCGAGCAGCAGGCCATGATGGAAGCCGCGCTGGAGATGAACAACCTGGGTGCGACCGTCGATTTCGCGGCCATGATCCCGTCGCGGACCCAGCTGGTGCTGCCTTCCTACCCGTGGAAAAAAGAGCGCTGGTGGCACGAGTCTTCGGACGTGCGCAGCAGCCGGCTCGCTCCCGGTGGCCGGGGGCTGCTCGACGCGCGCCTGCCCCGATCGCTTCCGACTTGGAGCGCCCGTCTTGACGAACGCCACATGGCCTACCTGCGCGATCACCGCGTGGACAATCATATCGTGTTTCCTGCAGCCGGCTTCATCGCCATGGTTCTCGAAGCCGGTGTCCAGTTGTTCGAGGGGCGGCCCTTTGCCATCGAGGACTTCGAAATCCGCAAGCCGCTCATTTTGCCCGAAGCCGTCGAAACACTCGTCATGGAACTGTCCTATGATCCGGCCGAGCGCTCCTTCACAATCCAAAGCCGCTTCGAGCCCTCGACGACTTGGTCGGTGCACGTTGTCGGCTCGCTGCGCGCCGAGAGGGTGGAATCTTCATTCGAAGCCACGCGCTGGCGCGGGCCGGAAGGGGAACTCGATCCGGCGGACATCGACGAGCACTACGAGCACAAACGCAACCGCGGGTTGCGCTACGGCCCCGAATTCCGCGCCGCCCGCGAGTTGTTCGCCCGCAACGGAGAGTCCGCGGGGCTCGTCACGCTTTCCGAGGTCGCCGCGCAGCGGGCGGCGGAATATGCCCTGCATCCCGTCATCATGGACGGCGCGCTCCACGTTTTTTCCGCGGGTGCCCGCACGGTTGAAAGTCGCGGCGTCAAGCTGAAGCTGCCGGTCCGCTTCTCCCGCATCCTTTATTTGCGTCCGCCCGGCGCTGCCTGCCGTGTTCGGGCCCGCGTGCTCAATTGCAACGACGAACTGACGGAAGGGCGGATTGGTGTCTATGACACCGATGGCGCGCCCTGTGTTTTGGCGGACGGTTTTCGTGCGGTCGCGCTCAGTTCGGCCCGGCGTGCGGGCTCTCCCACGGGCGAGGGGAGGGAGCTTGTCTATCACGTGGACTGGGAAAGGTGCGCTGCGGACAGCACGCCGGTTGCACAGCCGCCGTTGCCTTTGGCTGCGCTGCATGAGTCCGCGGCATCAGCGCTCGATGCGGTGCTGGACCTTCGCGGCAAAGAACGCCTGGAGGCCGTGATGGTGGAGGAAGATGCAGTCGCCGCCGCGCAAGTTGCCGCGGGCCTTCGCGGCATGGGTGTCAATGGCGGGTCATTCACCGCGGATTCGCTGCGCGTCGCGCCCGGCATGCGCAGGGTCTTCCAGCGGCTTGCCGCCAAACTGGCCAAACGCGGACTGCTGGAGGAGTGCCAAGGCGAATCGTGGCGGACGAGGGAAAGTTTTGGCCGGGTTGCGGACTCCGCGCCGCACCTTTTGCGTGATTTTCTGGCGCGAGTTCCGGGACACACCTCCGAAGGTTTGTTGTGCGCGGCAACCGGGGCCGAATTCGGTTCCATCATGCGCGGTGAGAAGGATGCGGTGCAGGTGCTTTTTGCCGGTGCGGGCACGGATTGGCTGGAGCAGTTTTACGGCGACGGTTTGTATGCCAGTCACTGGCTGGCGGCGATCGGTGCGGCCGTGCGCAGGGCGGCAGACTCGCTGCCGGAAGGTCGCGGCCTGCGCATTTTGGAAGTTGGCGCGGGCACAGCCGGGCTTGCTTCCCATGTGCTCTCGCAACTCGAGCGCGGCTTGCACACCTACGTATTTTCCGACGTTTCGACGGGATTCTTCAGCGCAGCCCAGCAAAAACTCGCGGCATTTCCCGAGGTCGAATACCGGATTTACAACCTCGACCGCAGTCCGGCCGAGCAGGACTTCGAAGACGGCACATTCGATTTCATTGTCGGAACCAACGTTCTGCACGCCGCCGCCGATTTGCGGTCGGCCCTGCGGAATCTTCACGGTCTTCTCGCCCCGGGCGGCACGCTTGCTTTCATGGATGTGGCATCTCCGCGTCTGTGGACCGAATCGATCTTCGGTCTCACCAGCGGATGGTGGAATCTCAAGGACAGTGATCTTCGGCCCGAGCACCCTTTGCTCTCCCGGCAGCAGTGGGAGGAGGTGCTTCGTGATTGCGGATTCTCCGAGGTGGCCAGCCTTCCCGGCATGCGCGATCCCGAGGGTGGCGAAGGGCAAATCGGCGTGCTCGCCCGCAAGGCTTGGGCAGCGCCGAAACCGGAGCTGTCGCAAGCCGCGGAGTTGGACGAGAAGTCGTGGGTTGTTTTCGCCGATGACCATGGTTTCGGCGACGCACTGGCCGTGCGATTGCGTGAGTGCGGGGCGCGGTGCCGTGTTGTGAAGCGGGGGGAGACATTTGCCTCGGCCGATGCCGATACGAGCATCGTGCAGCCTGATGCTCCGGAAAATTGGCGCCGGTTGATCGACGATTGGTCCTCGGCCGACCGGCCGCAGCGCTTTGTTTATTTTTGGAGCCTCGATGCCGGGGATTCAACGGACGCCCTGATGGGAACGGACGCATTTTTGCACCTCGCGCATGCCCTCGAAATATTCGCTCCGCACGGAAAGGTAAGGCTGGATCTTGTCACGCGCGGGGCGCAGCCGGCAGGGCGTGACCCGGCGGATGTTTCCCCCGCCGCGGGGGCTTGCATCGGGCTGTTCCGCGTTTTTCTGAGCGAGCATCCTTCGATAACCAGTCATGCGATCGACCTTCCGCCCGTGGCTCGCGCCGGCGACGGCGAGATGCTGTGGTCGGAACTTCAGCGCAAAGACGCAGAGCGCGAGGTGGCCTTGCGTGGCGAAGCGCGCTACGTGCAGAGACTCGCGCGGGGTTTGCCCCTGCGGGACAAAACGCTGGGCGCAGATGTCCCGATGCGGCTTGAGTCGCGCGAGCGCGGCAGTCTCGACAGTTTGAAGTTCACGGCTTTTGCCATGCCGGCGCCCGGTCCGGGCGAGGTGCTGATCCGCGTGAAGGCTGCCGCCTTGAACTTTCGCGATGTGCTCAAAGCTCTCGGCCTTTACCCGGCGGAAACGGCCGACGCGCGGATGTTCGGTGATGAAGTGGGCGGCGAGATTGTTGCCGTCGGCGACGGGGTCGGGCACGTGAAAGTCGGCGACCGTGTTTTCGGCCTTGCGGTGTTCGGTCTTGCCACGCACACCCTCGCACGTGCCGCGGACGTGCGTTGCATACCGGAGGGCGTGACGTTCGAGGAGGCCGCGACGGTGCCTGTTGTGTTCATGACGGCATGGCACTCGCTGAAAAACGTCGCCCGCCTCCGCAAAGGTGAGACGGTCTTGGTCCACTCGGGCGCCGGTGGCGTCGGCATGGCCGCGATCCAGATCGCGCGCCACCTCGGCGCGAAGGTGATTGCTTCCGCGGGAAGCCAAGCGAAGCGCTCTCTTCTTTCCACTCTCGGAGTCGATCATGTCGTGGATTCGCGGCGCGGGGATTTTGCCGAGCGCGTGATGGAGCTGACCGGCGGGAAGGGTGTCGATGTGGTGCTCAACGCCCTTGCGGGCGAGGCGATACCCATGGGCCTTTCCTGCCTCGCGGAGTTCGGTCGCTTCATCGAGATCGGCAAACGCGACATTTACCAGAACTCGAAGCTTCCGCTGTGGCACATGCGGCGCAACGTCTCCTTCCACGTTGTTGCCATGGATGCGGTTTTTGCGGGCGACGAGGAGCTGACTCGCGAACTTCTGGCCGAGATTGCCGGATTGATGGAGCAGGGGGCTCTGCGGCCGCTTCCCTACCGCTCGTTCCCGGCGTGCCGTGCCGATGCTGCTTTTCGTCTCATGGCTGCGGGCAAGCATACCGGCAAAGTGCTTCTCGCGTTTGCCGAACCGTTCCTCCTGCGGCGTGGCGCGGAGCCGCATGCGCCGTTCGCGGTGGATCCGGACGCAACCTACCTTGTCACGGGGGGATTCGGGGGCTTCGGAAAAGTTCTCGCTCGATGGCTGGCCACGCGCGGCGCGCGCCATCTTGTGCTCGCCGGTCGCCGGGGAATCGATACCGACGGTGCAAAAGAATTTGTCGCGGAACTGGAAGCCGCGGGGGTCACGGTTCTCGCGGTCAAAGCCGATGCCGGTTCCGCGGAAGACACGAGGCGCGCGTTCTCCGAAATACGCGCTACGAAACGGCCTCTCAAAGGTGTGTTCCATCTCGCAATGGCGATCGACGATGCGCCGCTATCCGAACTCACGCCCGAGAGATTCGCAACCGTCCTGCAGCCCAAGGCGCTCGGTGCCCTGCATCTCCACGAAGAAACAAAATCCCTCGACCTCGACGCGTTCGTCCTTTTTTCCTCGGCCTCCAGCGTTTTTGGGAATCCGGGCCAGGGGAATTACGCGGCGGCCAATGCATTTCTTGATTCCCTGGCGCACCACAGGCGTTCATTGGGACTGCCTGCCTTGGCTGTGAACTGGGGTGTTCTCGGCGGAGACGGTTATGTGGCTCGCAACGAGAAAGTCGCGGAGTATCTCCTCCGCCAAGGAACGGCGGCTCTCGAACCATCGGAAGTCACATCCATTCTCGAGTCGTTTCTCGACGCGGATGCCACCCAGGCCGCGGCGATGCGGGTCGATTGGGCCAAATGGAGACAGGCTTTTCGCGGATTGCAGGAGAACCGTTTGCTCGAGCGCATCTTCGCCGCGGGCGTGGAACTCGAGGAATCCGCGGGTAAGACCGGAGACTGGCGGCTGCGCATCGAGGCGGCGCCTGCTGACGCCAAGGAGGCGGTCATCGTGCAGGCTCTGCAGGAAGTTGTCGGCTCCGTTCTGCGCGTCAAACCGGATTCCCTGCGCCCGGATCAACCTTTGACCGATCTCGGACTGGATTCGCTCATGGGCGTGGAGATCGAAAATCTCATCGAGGCTTCAATAGGCGTGGCCTTGCCTCCCACGAGTTTGATGCGTGCCCGCACGATTGGTCAGATCGCCTCTCTTATTCATGGTCATCTCGGTGGTGAACAAAATCCGGCGGCTGCGGCCCCGGCTGCTGTCGAGGAGGTGTCGCTCGAGGAGGTCGATCTCGATGCCTTGGCGGACGTCGATCTGGGCGATGTTCAGCCCGCAGATCGTGCGAGGGATGGCAAAGAAGCCAGACCCGTTGGTGCGGCTTGACCTTCGGTCATGCAGAAAGACCTCAAGTCGAAGTTGCAGGATTTGGTGGCGAGCGGTCAGGTGCGGCTTGTGCCGATGACGTTCCCCCAGCGCGAGTTATGGGAGACTTCACCGGTCGCGCCCGGGGACCCGTCGAACCACATCCGTTCGTTCATCGACCTCACCGGTCCGCTCACTTTCGACATGTGCCGCGAGGCCTTGTGCATGGTGGTTGCGAGGCAGGAGGTCATGCGGACGTCTTTTCTTCCCGGCAAGGACCGCCCTTTGCAAATGATCCGCGCGCAGGCGGAGCCGGCGATCGAATATCGCGAAATCGACGACCCGTCCGCCGGCGACGAGGAAATCATCGCTTCGATGGAGGAAGGGTTTCGCCGTCCCTTCGATCTTCTGCGTGGTCCGCTTTACCGTCTGCAAATGGTGCGGCGCGGTCCCGATCACAACGCGCTGGGTCTCACGATCCACCATGCCATCGCCGACGGCTGGTCGGTGACGAGTTTCGTTGAGGACCTCTACACCGCTTGCATCAGTCTCTGGCGCGCCTCCGGCAAAGATATGTCGCGCCTCAGCGGCATGCGTGATTCGCTGCCGCCTTTGCCGGTGACTTATTCCGCGTGGGGTGCAGGCGAACGCGCCCGCTGGCAGCCCGGCGAAATTTCCGGGCATGCGGACTATTGGCGTTCGCGGTTGGGCGGCAGCCGTCCCTTGTTCGACGTCGCCGGCGCGGTATCCGATCAATTGGAGAAGTGGGACACCAGCCTTCCGGCTGACCTGGCGGAGCCGGCGCGCGCGACCGCCCGTCGCGAAGGGGTGACGCTTTTCAGCACGCTTCTCGCCGCATTCCGTCTGGCCTTGCACCGATGGAAAGGCGCGAACGATGTGGTGGTCGGTGCCCCCGTTGCCGGACGCGCAAAGACTTCGCTTCGCGAGACCATGGGATATTTTTCGGCGAATGTTCCCCTGCGAAGCATCATCGACTCCGGTGCACCCTTCAACCGGACCCTGAAGAATCTTCACAACCAAGTCGTCGAGGATTTTGCGCGGGCCATGCCGTTCGTCGAGTTGGCCGCGGCAGTGGAGAATGACGCGCCGCGGGCCCGTCATTCGGTCTATGACGTGCGCTTCGGCGTGCACAACCACCCGTTCCCGGGTATCGAGATACCCGGAATGAGTTCCAGCCTGCGCAGCCTTTCGAGCGGCACGTCGCGTTTTGACATCGGGTGCGATCTGACGGAGGATGGCAAACGGATCATCCTTACCTGGCTGAGGCGACCATCAGCCGCCACCCGTTCGGATATGGAGGAATTGGACCGTCTGTTCCGTGCGGTGCTGTCGGAAGTCTGCCGCTGACAGGTGCAACAAGTCGAAAGCGTGTGCATGACATGAGCCGACAAACTGAAACAGGTGGGTGGGAGCCCTGGGCCAACCGTGCGTCGTTCACCATTGTCTCCGCGGCCTATTACCTTACGGCCGCCGCGATGATCGTCTGTCTTTATTACCGCTGGTGGCTGCCGCTTGTGCCCCTTGTGCTTCTTTCCAGCCACCTGATGCATGCGATGCTGCTCGCTTTCCACGAGGCGGCTCACGGGATCCTGCGGAAGAACAGGGTTTGGAACGAGTTCGACGGTCTTTTGGTAGCTGCTTGCAGTCTCAGTTCGCTCACCCTCTACCGCGTGCTGCACCAGCAGCACCATGTCAACGTCGCCACGGTGAAGGATGTGGAGCTTTGGCCGTTTGTGGATCCGAAGCAGCCGCTCTGGTGGCGGCGCCTCGCCGCCTTTCTCGAGCTTAACTTCGGCTTCTTTTACACGCCGTGGTTGTTCTGGCGTTTTTTCTTCGTCCCCAACTCGCCGATCACGAACCGTCGGGCGCGCCGCCGCATCTGGCTCGAGTTCTGGCTCATGGTTGTGTTCTGGACCGCTGTCTTGTGGTTCGTCGCGCGGTTTGACGCGTGGATCTGGTTCCTCGTGCTTTATTTCATACCGGCTTTCATAGCCGGCAACATGCAGAGCTGGCGCAAATACATCGAGCACGTCGGGTTGTGCGGCAACACGGGGCGGAGCGCGACGCGCAGCATCCTCAACTTGGACTGGAAAGGCAAATTCGTCTCCGTGAGCCTTCTTCACCAGCCTCTGCACGGCGTGCATCATGTGAAGGGTTCGCTGCCTTACCACGAGTTGCCGAACAACACGCATTTGATCGTTCCGACGGACGAAGGCGACACCGTCCCTTTTCCCAACTATCGCGCGGCCTTCGCCGATCTTTTCAAGTGCCTCGCCGATCCGCGTGTGGGCAGCCAGTGGAACGTTTCCCCGGCCGCCTGACCGGCCATGCCTGATGCCCGCGACTGATTCCAACGGCGTCCTCTTCGAGGCGGCGGGTCTGGCCAAGGAGTATGACGACGGCCGGGTGCCCGCCTTGCAGGGTTTGGATTTCAGCATTCGTGATGGGGAGTTTGTTTCGATCGTCGGGCCCAGCGGGTGCGGGAAGACCACGCTCCTGAACATTCTCGGCCTTCTTGATGCACCGAGCGGCGGCGTCCTGCGCTACCGCGGACGTTCGCTCCAGGAGTTGCAGGATCCGGCGGCCTACCGAGCCCGCGAGATAGGCTTCATTTTCCAGTCGTTCCACCTCCTTCCGACATTCACCATCGAGGAAAATGTGCAGATTCCGACATTTGGGCTGACCATCCCGCGGTGCGAGCGCAGAAAGCGCGCTGCCGAGTTGCTTGAATCCGTGGGCCTCGGTCATCGAATGGATCATTTGCCGGTCAAGTTATCCGGGGGGGAACGCCAGCGCGCAGCCATCGCGCGCAGCTTGGTCAACCGGCCCTCCATTCTCCTCGCAGACGAGCCGACCGGTAACCTCGACAGCAAAAACTCGGCACACATCATGGAACTTCTTATCCGCTTGCAGCAGGAGCATCGCGCCACCCTCGTTCTCGTGACCCACGATCTGGAGATTGCGAGCCACGCGCAGCGCGTATTGCGCATGAAGGACGGACGCATTGTTTCCGACGCGAGCGGGACGCCATGAGTTTTCTGCACGTCATTTTTCGCGGTCTCTGGCGCCGTCCCGTGCGAACCGGTCTAACCGTGCTGGGTATCGCTGTCGGTATCGGGGCGGTGGTGGCTCTCGTCGGCATGGCTTCGGGTTACGAGAAAAGTGTCGTCGATCAACTCGAGGTTGTCGGGATCGACATCATCGTCAGCAACATGCAGGGCGGGATCATGCCCAAAGCGTTCGACCAATCCGTTGCCGGCCGGATCCGCAAAATGTCCGGGGTTGCCGATGCGAACTGCACGCTCATGCAGATGCTCAGCGTCGAGGACGCCCCGATGATGGTGGTTTCCGGACGTGAGTGGGGCGGGTTCACATGGAACCAGTTCCGTCTCGTCGGGGGACGGCTTCCCGGTGATGCCACGGAGAGGTCTGTCGTTCTCGGCACGCTGGCCGCCGAGGTGCTCCGCAAAAAGCCCGGCGACAAGATTCAGATCGAGAACGGCGAGTTCGAAATTGCCGGGATCGTCGATGGCCGATCCGTCGTGGAAAACGGCGCGATTGTCATGTCCCTGCCGTTGTTCCAGGAGGTCTCGGGCTACGAAGGGCGCGTCAATTTCGTGAATGTCCGGACGGTTCCGGATCTCGGCCCCGATGACACTGCGGCCCTTTGCTCCGCAATCGAGAAGGAAAATCCCGGTCTCCGGGCGGTCCGCGCCCGCGACGTGGTTGGAACAAGCCAGGGCTTCCGCGTGGCACGCGCCATGAGTTGGAGCACGTCTCTGCTCGCCGTGGCCGTGGGGATTCTCGGCGTGATGAACACGATGCTGATGAGCGTGTTCGAGCGCAAACACGAGATCGGTATTCTCTTGGCCCTCGGGTGGCGGCGCTCCCGCATCATGTCGCTGATTCTCTGCGAATCGGCTGCCATGGGGTTCCTCGGCGGCGTCGTTGGCGTCTTGCTCGGTGCGCTCACTGTCACGCTGCTGGTCCAGTTTCCGGGCGTGCGCGGTCTGCTGGAGCCGGATCTCGGGTGGGCGCTGGCCATCCGCGCGGTTCTTATCGCGGTCGCGGTTGGGATCTTGAGTGGACTCTATCCGGCCTGGAGAAGCTCGCGCCTTTCGCCCAGCATCGCGCTTCAGGGTTGACCGGCGCGGAGCCCGGGCGTTGAGTGCGCTCATGAAGCTTCCTTTCCTCGCCGTCATTTGCCTGGTGTCTTTGATTTCATCGGTTGTTTGTGCGGAGGAACCGGAATCTCTCACCGCACCGGAACTCGCCGCGAAGCTGGCCTCCGCCGTTCAGGACGGGAACTCTGCGGCCCGCGCCCGCTTCTCAGTCCAACCGTCGCGCGGCGGGGAGGCGACGGTGCTCCAAGTGCAGATCAAATCGCACCGTGATGCCGAGGGGTCCGCGGTAGCCTACGAGGTGCAGTGGCCGGCCGGGCGCAAAGGCGAGCGTTTTGTCATCAGTCAAAGGGGCACGGGTCCGGCCAAGGGCGCTAGCTATATCCCGCCGGATCGTCGCGAAAGCATCACGTCCGGTCAGCTCTTGGGTTCGCTTCTCGGCACGGATCTCGCCTTCGCCGACGCGGTGGAAAACTTTTTTCTCTGGAAGAACCAGACGTTCTGCGGGCGCGAACAAATCGGGGGCACCGACTGCGTGATCCTTGAATCCAAGCCCGGCGCCGGTGACTCGAGTCCTTACGGCAAGGTCAGAAGCTGGATCGATCCGCGTCGGATGGTGGCGCTTCGTGTGGAAAAATCGGACAAATCGGGCCGAATCCTGAGGCGTATCGACTCGAGCCAGATCGTGAAAGACGACGTCGGCCGTTATGTTCCCGCGACCATGACCGTGCGGCGCGCGTCGGGTGAATCGGTGACGGAGATCGACGGTTCGAATCTAAGGCATGACGTCCGTTTCGCGCCTGCGGACTTTGAGATTCCTTAAACGTCGTTCTTCTTCTCGAAGACTTCGACGTCGAAAATGTTTCCCGATTCGGCCCGTCCCGTCGGTGCAAAGCCTCCGGTGGCCAGAAGGTCCTGCATCTGTTCGCGGGCGCGGTAACGGAAGCGCTTCCCGAAGACCTCCATGGTGCGAATCGCGCTGCACGTGCGGAAGGAGTTGGTGATGAGGAAGCCGCCAGCCGCGGTCATGGCGGACAACGCAGCCACGACATCGACGGCCTGCGGACCGCCATCGGGCGGTTCCAATCCGAGGTGCTCCTCCGTAGTAGTGAGAGTGAATCCGGGGAAATACTCGAGGATGCCCATCGCGGTCACCACGTCGAATCGCGCATCGTGCGCGGTTTTGCTCGATGCGTGCAGCAGGTCTTCTATATGCAAAACGATACCGTGGGGTGATCCTGTATGAAGAGCCAGGTGGCCGCCTGCCGCCGGCAGCTTGTTGATGAGGCGCAGCGCCTTTTCGATATTCCCGGGCTCCCGGTCGGTGATGGAGACGGAAATCAGGCGCGGGTCGTAGCCCTCCTGCAAGAGTCGTTCGGTGACAAGGATCATGCTCAGGCCGGTGCCGGCGGCCGCCGCCTTGAGACGGACGGCTTGTCCGGCCCGCAGGCGCCGCGAGGCGAGATCATGCGTCATGCGCGTTTCCCAAACGAGGCGCCACTGGACGTCGCGCGATTGCACGGCGTCGAGCATGATGTGGTCCCATGTGCCCGCGTTTTTGTAGATTTCCGGAATGAGCATCATGTAAACCGCATTCATCGGCGCGGCACCTTCCACAAATGAAGCAGTGTCTGCACGCGAGGGTTCGAGAAGCGTGCTCGCGTAGGGATGGCCGGAGCGCTCGAGTATGGAATTGCGATACACGGCAACGGGATGACCGTCCGGTCCCGTCCGTGTTTCGCATGTCGTGGTGCGATTCATCAGCCGGAAGGCGAACCGCCCGAGTGCGCGTCGCAGCAGGTTCGAAGGCCGTGGTGGTGCTCCTTCGAAAATCCTGCGGTTGAGGGCGGCGACGATCGCGCGCGCGGTTTCATCCTGCCCTTCGCCGTAAAGGGCGACAACCGCATCCATCGGTGACAGCGGCCCTGTGGCAAACGGCCGCGAAGTTATTTTGTTCGTCGCCATCGCGGTTTATTCGGGGAGGTGCGCGCGCCTGGCGAGCTTTTTCAGTCGCGGTGCAGGTTTTTGAGGAGGATGCGCTTGATCTCGGCCATCCCGAGCGGATGCAGGTGGCTCCAGTGCGCGCTGGGAATGATGCGCTCGCTTTCCGCCCCCTCCATGTGGCTGCTCCAATACGGCACGAAGCCGTCTGTGCTCTCCGGTTTCGTGCGATCGAGGTATCCTCCCTTGCCTCGGTCGCCGATGATCGAGTGGTAGGGAACCCCGGGCGTGGTCGGCAGCGAATCAACCGCTTTGACGACCAAGCTGTCGGGGTCGAGCAGATCGATGCTGTTGGGAAGGCGGTTGCGGTTGCGCAAACGGGCGGCGTTCTTCGCGGCTTGAATGGCTTCGCGGAAGACGTTTTCCGCGGTGATCGGGCTGCCCACCACGAGTGCACCGAGGCGGCCGAGGAAACTGCTGGCGCGTTCGCTGCCGCGGTGGGACGCCGATACGAAAATGACGCGGGAAACGCCGGGGGTGGATTTGAAGATCAGCGAGCGTGTGATAAGCTCACGCGTCTCGCCGGAGAACTGCGACTGCTCCGGTGGATGATCGAAATAGGCGTCCCACAGTGTCATGCCGCTGTCCGTGATGAGGAGGCGGCTGATCATCCCTCCCATGCTGTGGCCGATGACAACAGCGTCCTTGAGTCCGGGAAATTGCCGGCGTGCAAGCTGCCATTGGTTTCGCAGGATTGCGGCCGAGAGCGGGTAGGGAAGGCCGGACGGGTAGCTGAAGAACCAGAACTGGTAATTCTTGCGGATCTCCTCGTCACCACGCAGAAACTCGATAAGCGGAGCCCATGTCGCCGGCGAATTGCCCAGACCATGCACGCAGATGATCGGAATTTTTTGCGGGTTGAATGGCTGCAGCTTCGCCAAACGCGCGCCCCGCTCTTGCTCCTGCGGCTTGAAGAGCCCCATCAACTCCTTTTCCTGCAGTTCGGCAAGTGCCATGACAAGCGGCGCTTGGTAGTCCCCGGCAAGCGGGTAGCTGGCCCGGTCGAGTTCGACTGTTTCTTTGTCCAAGGGATCAATGAGGACGATCTCGCAGTCGCGGCCGCGGAAACGGATGACAGCGGTGAGCCCATAGTAAACATTCTTGCCTTGTGCGAAGGGATCGAGCTTGCGGTAGTCGAGGTCGTCGCCGATGACCACGATCGGAGCACCGAGTCCGCTTTTGCGGACACGCTCTCCGACAAGCTCGCCGTGAAGTTCGTAGCGGTCCGCGGGCGCGAATTCGAAGCGGGACGGATGATACCGGGCCTGCTTGAAGGGTGGAATGAGGCGCAGTCTCCAGGGCGTCCCGTCAGCCGATGGCGCTTCAAGCGCGCGGTCCCACGGTGCGTAACGCTGCGCGGCGATGATCTCCATAATCCGCGCCACGGCGAAGTTGTAGTCGCTTTGCCAGAGCGTGTTGTGCGGATCCTTCGACAGCTTGCGCCGTGCTTCGTCGGCTGCGTCGAGATAAGCCCCGATTTGGTCCATGGGCCGGGTGGAATGCTTCTCTTGGGCAAGAGCAAGAGTCCTTTGCTCCCTTGTCACAGCCAAGTCGGAAGGCTTCTTCCGGCTTGCCTTGGAGTATTCGGCGCAACCCGTCACCAGCAAAGCGGCGCCTATTGAAAATACCGCCGTGAGCCAACGTGTCATGATGACCGCAAAATCATCTGTGCACTGCCCCGATGTGTCAATGGAAGTGTGCTATGCACGAGTTCCAGCGGCACGCAGCGAATGTCCTCAACTTTCCGCGCCGTGGCCGAGCAACCCTTCCCGGATCGATTCCTGAAGAGGTCTTCCAATCCACAGACGCAGGATCACGTGGTAGAAATCCTCACCCGGAATCGCTCCGAGGCGCTGGTCGTCGAGTCCGAGAACCATTCCTTCGCCGGGAACAAAGTCCACCGTGATAACGCGACCTTTGGAAAGGTCTTCTCCGCTTCGAAGGTAGCCGAGGAAAGATTCAAGTTCGGGGGCGAACTTTTGCTTCTCCGCGGCATCGACGTTGCGGTCGATGCTCTCTTGAACCGTGGATAGAAATTTTTCTTTCTCCACCGGGCGAAGCATCTCCATGCGGATTCGCTTGGGTGCACGGTTGGTGGCCATGATGGCCTGCGCGTCGCTGCATGGTTGGTCGAGGAACAGTCCTACTTCATAGACCTTGAATCCCCAAACTGTTCGTGTCGCGGTGCCGTTGAGGACCAGATGTTGGCCCCCGACCTCCGCGGCCGAGGGAAAGCCGGCCGCAAAGATTTGGCCCGCAAGAAGGACGGCTGTGGCGACGGCCGCGAATACTGCGGTCTTTGTCATTGCCACAAAACCGGATCGACGTTTTCCAGATCGCGCCGCGCCTGGTCGTATCCTCGCTGCAACGCCGACTCGAAGCGGTCCCACTCGAGCAAGCCGATGTCGCCGACTGGCGATTCGATATAAAGGTCGGCCTCCCTGCGCCAAGCGCGTCCGCTGATGCGGCTGTGCAGGATCACCGAGCGCATGATGATGCCGATGGCATTGGGGTTGTCCGGGGCGCCGGGTGCGCGCGTTCCGGACCCACCTTGGTCGCATGCGATGATTCGCCCCGCGCCGTGCTCACGCAGGATGTCCGCCGGCAAATTGTTCACCACGCCGCCATCGACCAAAAGCTCGCCGTCTCCGACTTTGACCGGAGGAAAGACGCCGGGTATCGAAACGGTAGAGCGCAGCGCCTTCAGCAGCGAGCCGCTGCGGTGCACATGCGCTCCGGGATTTGTGATATTCGCCGATACGCAAGCAAAGCCTTTCCAGCAGTCTTCGATTTCGACATCGGGAAGCAGCTGGGGGAGCAGTCTGTCGAGTTTTCGGCCGGAAAGCAGCGAACTGCGCGGCACAAGAAGGTAATCGCGTTTTGTCGGGTTGGTTTTCACCATCACTGAGAACCGCGCCATCAGATCGTCCAAAGGCAGGTCAAGCGAGACACCCGATGCCACGATGGCGCCCAGGCTTGTTCCAGCCGCGGTGTCGAGGGGAATGCCATGCTCCCGGAGCGCGCGGATGACTCCCAAATGGGCGAATGACCGCGCCCCGCCGCCGGCGAAGGCAATACCGACCGCGCGCCCCGTGAGCCAGCGACCCAGACGCTGCCAATCCTCCCGCGAGTCTTCGCGCAGGTGGAAGCAACTCGTCGATTTGCAAGCGCGCAAAGCTTTTGCCGTTCCGGAGGGCCGGTTGCGTCCGTCGGGATGGAGGACAACGAGAATGCGCCGCGAGATTTCGGGAATAAGGTCATCGGGGAGCCGTGGTTCGCATCCGGGGCGGACCAGCACAAGGACGGCATCTGCGCTCCGCGCGCACTGTCTATTCCAAAGATCGTCCGCGGGGTCGCCCGCCATCGCAAGATGCGTGGCGAAGGCCTCCTTCTCGTTGAGCCAAATGGCCAGGCGGTGACGCCGGTCGACGGGAGTCCCGGCTCCCGACGGGGCTTCGTCCTTGGTTGCAAGGACTGCGTTATGGCCGCGTGCACGGATTTCGCCGGTCAATTTCGACGCGAATCCACGGGCATCGCAGGAGGGATCCGCGGAAAGGACCATGACTGAGAGCCTCTGCTTTTCCAGCGAGCGCGGACGGTTGGCGCGTTGGATGCGGTCGAATTGCACCTTGGCCACGTGGAAAACCGTCTGCGGGCACATGCGGGCGAGTTCGTTGAATGTCGCTTGGTCCAAGCCGGCGAGCACGCAGTCGCGCATCGCCTCCACCGTGGCGGAGCGAGGGGCGCCGGTGAGCAACGCCATCTCACCCACGGTCTCCCCGCGGCCGATGTCGCCTATGAACACCGGCTTTCCTTCGTCCTCGCGCATGGCGCGCAAGCGGCCGCTGACGACGACATACATCGCGTCGGCACTGTCGCCTTCGCGGAAGAGCGTTTCACCCGCGGCCAGCTCTTTCCAACGGATTGCCGGGAGAAGCTTTTCCCAGACGCCCGGCTCGAGGCCTCCCAGCTCTTCGTGCAAAACCTCCCGCAGGAGCGCGGCGTGCGACTCTTTCAGGGAGGCTTGGGGTTCCACGGGCCGTATCCTCGCCCCGCTCGCCTAAAGAATCAACCAAGTGGCCAAGCCAAGGAAGAGGCCCATGCTGACTACGTCGGTGGCGGTGGTGAGAAAGATGCTCGAGGCCGTGGCGGGGTCGGCGCCGAGACGGCGAAGGGTGGAGGGAACAAGAACGCCACACGCGCCGCTGACGATGCAGGCGCCGATCATCGCGAGAAAAACGATCCCGCCCAGTTGCCATGCCTGTGCGTTGCCTTGCATCTTGGCGTAGATCACCATTCCCGCGCCGGCGGTCAGGCCGACCAGCGCGCCGTTGGCCAATCCAAGCAGGGCTTCCTTCGTCAGGGCCGCCCACTCCTTGCCCTCTTTCATTTCGCCGAGAGTCATGGCGCGCAGAGCGACCGCCAAAGACTGGCAACCGGTGTTGCCCGACTGTCCCGCAAGCACGGGAAGAAAAACCGCAAGCAGCACGATCTTGTCCAACGTATTTTCGAAGAGGCCGACCACCGCCGCGGCGATGAAGGCCGTGAGCAGGTTGAGTTGCAGCCACGGATGGCGGAACAAAAAGCTGCGCAGCCAAGGTGTGGCGAGCCGTTCCTCTTTTTCCACGCCGACCATCGCGCCCGCTTGCGCCGTGAGTTCGAAAGCCTGCGCCTCGGCGAGCGCTTGACCACGGACCAGCCCGACCAGACGTCCGGAAGTATCGCACACCGGATAGACAGGGTAGTGGCGGCTGATCGTTGACTTCATCGCATCAAGCAGCGAGGTATGGGGATTCAGGCTGAATACTTCGCGCAGCATCAAGTCTCCGAGCCTTCGGTCGTGCGGATTCAACAGTAGATCACGCATGGTTATAACGCCGCTGAGCTTGTCTTTGTCGTCCGTGACAAAGCAGTAAGTGATGAACTTTTCTTTTGTGATCTCGCGCAGCTTTTCGATGGTCGAGCCCACGGTGTCATCCGCGCGAAAGACCGCCGCCGGCGGCTCCATCAGCGCGCCAACTGAATCCTGCGGATAACGGGCCTCCAGTTTCCATGTGCGCGCGATGTCCTCCGGCGTCACCGCAAGGATGGCGCCGAGTTTGTCCGGCGGGAGGTGACTCAAAATGTCTTGGGCGACGTTCGGGATGAGAGATTGGAGGGCCTTTGATGCTTCAAGAGGCCGCGCTTTTGCAATCAGCTGGGCGGCTTCACGACCATCCAGTGAAGCGCAGGTGCGAGATAGGTCCGATGATTCGTGGCCCTTACTAATCATTCGGTCGAATCTTAATAATTGTAGATGGTCCCACCATTGGTGCTTGAGCCACCTCCATGATAAATGTATGGCGGAGGAGTTGCCACTAGAGCCGGCGTTGGCAGTGGCACGGTATCGCGTCGGAAGTTCTGATTGTTCAGCGCGTCGTTGGCAATCAGCGCCGGATTGTTGAGCAGGTTCTCCGGAGTGACCGGGCCACCGTCGGACAAGCGCTTGTCGGCGATCATCTGCTGCTGGTTGTCGACGGTTTCCATGATCAGTCCCATCGACTCGAGTTCGCCTTCCTTGACCAGGCGCGACGTGCGGAGAATGCGTTTGACGTCCACCGGCACAGGATTCGGCAGACTCTTGGCGTTCGCGGCAACGGTGATCATTTCGCCGGGATTGAGCAGGACGGATTCGCCCAATTTTCCCTTGAGCGAAAGTCGGACCGTGCCTTCGAGCACGATCAACTTCACGGTTCCGGGGTTTCCCGGGCTGTATTCCATCATGAGCGTCGTGCCGGTGATCGCGGCCGTGACCGGCGCACTGTGAATTGTTGCTCCGCCGGCATCTTTCGGCACCTGCAGGAGGATGGTTCCATTTTCCAGATCCAAGCTGCGGGTGCCGCGCTGGAAGCTGAAAAGGGTGTTGGCCCCGAGCCGTGCCAAGGTGTTGTCGGAGAAAGTAAGTTGAGCGCGTGAGTTGCCGCCGGTGCGGACGCCGGTGTGGCCGCTGATCACTTCGCCGAGTTCGGCGGGCTCCGGTTGGTCGCCGGCCGGGATCACTTCAACTTGGTTGACAATCTTGCTGACCTTGGCCTGCTCCAGTCCCGCGGCAAACGCGGAGGCAGCGAGGAAAAGTGACGCGCATGCGATGAATCGGATGGAATTTTTCATGGCCGTCAAAATTTGTAGTTCGCCGAGATACCCGCGCCCGTGTTGAGCACGCTGTAGTCGTAGAAGTTCTCATTGGAGTCGTTGAACGACGAAGAAACGGATGCACCGACGCTGAAACGCGGGGAGAAAATCCAAGCGAGGCCGAAGCTGAGCACCTGGTTCCAGTCATTCCTGTTGATTTCGGGAAAAGGGAAATATGCCAATTGGTAAAAGAGATTGGCTTGCAGACGGCGCGTCAGATTCACCTGATAGCCGGCGAGCACGGCAAAGCGGTTGCGCACCGCGTAGCTCGGGTAGCCGTTGAGATTGATGTCCGATGCCAGTCCGAGCGTGGCCATGTGCGCACGGCTGAACACGAACGGCTTGTTCAAACCGAGGCGGATGGTTTGTTGGTAGAAAAGGGAAGAGTCGGATCCCGCGTCGGTCAGGAGGTTGTAGTTGTAGCGCGCGAAAGCGCTGAGGTCCTGCAACTCACGGAACAAGTAGATGAGCCCCGCTCCCAGGTCGAGGCTGTTGAAACTGTATCCGTTGTAGGTCGCGTAGCGGTAAAGTTGCTGCAGCGCGGTGGCCTCACCGTAAAGATTGCCCGTGATGCGCGGAACCCAGGAGGCACCGAATTGCATTGCGGTGAACCAGTCGGATTGCGCGCCGCCGTTTGTCAGCCCGGCGTTCGACGTGTAAAACTCCGAGACGTTGGAGAAGAGGGTGAACGCTTTGTAGCGATCGTTCGGAACAAGCAGCCTTTGTTCGCCGAGGTCCGCGTCCGCCGGGCTGGGCGGTGCGTAATCCGGGTCTTGGGCGAATAGTTGCCGGGTGATGGTTCCCATCATGTCCCGCCGCGCCACATCGGCATCGGTAGCCGACATTTGCACCGGAACCTGCGACTGGGCGGATGCGGTGGTGACGGCCAGCGGCGCGAGCAACAAGCCCGCGAGCATGATGGCCACGTATTGGGTCGGGTGTCTGGCCATAAGTGAGGGTTTGAAATTCATCAAACATGACCGTTGTGCATGCAAGCCAAAACGTGCCATTTTTCCGCCTTATGGCCCGTAAGTCAGCCTTTGGCACAAACCTCTCGCGGCGATCCGCAAAGCGCTTGGCTGTTCTCGGCGCTGTTTGCACCCTTTGGGCGGCGATTTTCGCGATCCTCTCCGGTCCGCTGACCATTGTGCCTTTGGAGTTGGCAGAGCTTTCGCTCCAAGATGCAGTGGTCAGGCATGGGACCAAAACGTCCACTCCGGAGAACTACGTTTTCCTGGCGCTCGACGAAGCCAGTCTCGACCTCAGCCAGCTTGATCCGGAGGAGATTGCCGCAGATCCCGCGCTTGCCCTCATGGCGCAGGAGTTTCCTTGGTCGCGCGCGGTCTACGCCGCAGCGGTCGAAAAAGTCCTCGGTGCCGGCGCGAAGACCGTCGTGCTCGACGCGCACTTTCCCCTGGCCGGCGAAGGGGACGAGGTTTTGCGCGACATCTTGCGGCGTTATCCCGGTCGTGTCGTGATTGCCTCGCTTTACATGGACTCGGAAATGTCCGTCGCGCCGGACGCGGTGCTCTATCACCCGCCTGCCGACACCATCGTCGCTCCGGGCGACGAGGCCAACGCGTCCGTCGGATACGCGAACTTCTGGCCCGAAGCCGACAAGGTTGTCCGCGCCGCCCATTACCGCATGACCGATGCTGACCTGCTCGGGCGCCCTGGGCTAGGGGGCGAGGTGCGGTCCTCGCTCGGCGCGATTGCACTCCGGCAAGCGGGATTGAAGCAGGACTTTCCCGCGGCGGGTTTGATGCGCTTCTGCCAACCGGACTCGTTTCCAGTGGTTCCGCTCTGGCAGCTCTTCGTTCCCGACCTCTGGAAGGCGAACCTCAAAGACGGCCAGATCTTTCGCGACAAAATCGTTCTCGCCGGTCCGCTGGCCGCGCGATTCCGCGACTTTTTCCGCACGCCGGTCGGCACCTTGCCCGGACCGGAAATTCACCTGCATGCGATGGCGGCTGCCCAAGTGGGAGCGTTTTACCGGCGCGCCACCTCCGGCTTCGTGATGGCCACCTGTTTTGCGCTTGGCGCCGTCGCGTTTGGCGTGAGTGCGTGGATGAGGCGTCCGCTGGCCGCGTTGGCGGTTCTGGCTTTGGCGCTTGCGGCTTTCATGGGTGCGGCGTTCCTGGTCTACGACTTTGCCGATTTTCTGCCCGGGCTGCTTTATCCCGCCGCCACGCTCGTGATGGCCGGTCTCACATGCTTCGCTTATGATTTCGCTCTCGAGCGGCGCGAGAAAACCCGGGTGAGGCGCAGTCTCGAGCGTTATGTCTCGCGTGATGTCGTGCGCGAGTTGCTCGACCACGAAAGCGACGTGTTGGAGCGTCTCGGCGGTTCGCGCCAGGACGTGGCCGTGCTTTTTTCCGATCTGCGCGGATTCACCGCCATCACCGAGCACGCGGAACCCGCGCAGCTCGTGGCCGACCTTAACGAATACCTCGGGGCCATGGTCGAAATCGTTTTCCGCAATCGTGGAACCCTCGACAAATTCATCGGCGATGCGGTGATGGCCGTGTGGGGAACGGTCGATTCGGTCGGGCCGCGCGAGGACGCCGCTCGCTCCGTGCGCACGGCTGTGGAAATGCTCGGTGCGGTCCGTCGCATGCGTGAGCGCTGGGCGCAGCGAGGCGCCCCGGATTTGCGGCTCGGCATCGGCTTGAATGCCGGCCCCGCAATTTTCGGGAATATCGGATCTGACCTGAAAATGGAGCCGACTGTCATAGGCGACACCGTCAATCTTGCCTCGCGGTTGGAGAGTTTGACCAAGCGCTACGGCGTGGAACTGCTCGCCAGCGAAACGGTGGCGGCACTGGCGTCGGGCGAATTCGCTTTCCGGACACTCGACACCGTGCGCGTGGTCGGGCGCTCGACGCCGGTCACAATTTACGCAGTCCCCCTCGATCCGGACGGTGCAGCGTGCCGTCCGCGGTGGCTGGAGAAACACGAGGAGGCGTGGGCTCACTACCGTGCGCGCCGTTTCGATCGCGCCGTCGATTTGTTCTCGTCGATCGCGGACGAGCTTCCCCGGGACAAAGCATTGCTTGCCATGATCGACCGCTGTCGCGGCTTTCAGGCCTCTCCGCCGCCCGACGAGTGGGAGCCGGTCATGGTGATGGAAAGCAAGTGAGCCTTTGCGCGCCTCGATGAGCTTTATTCGCGCGGCTTCTGGCCTTGAGGCACGAACAACTTCATCAGCCACGCTTTGCGCAGGTCGGTGATAAGGCCGTCGGCCTTGAGCGCAACATCATTCGATCGGCGCACGAGTTTTTCCAATTCGGGTGCCGAAGTCTGCACCGATTTGTCCACGCGGAGCGTGGCTTGGCGCAGGGCGGCGAGAGTTTCTTCGGCCTGGTCCAGCAAGGCAGGCAACTCTTTTTCGATCTTGCCGCTGACGAGAAGAAGGTTTTCGCGCGCTTTGTTGACATCGCTTTCTTCGGCGGCCAGTTCCGCGACAAACTCGCGCGTGGTTTGCGCGGTTTGTCGCGCATCGGACAATGCAGGGGGGATTTCCTTGAGCATCGATCCCGTCAGCGTGCGCAGTTCGGCCAAAGCCACGTGCATGTCGCCGTCGGGCCGGTTCAAGTCGCCGAACATCCGTGTTCCCGCGTCGATCAGCGGACGAAGCTGCTCTTCCAGCGCCGAGGCCAACTCCCCGATGCTTGCTTCGCGCCGGAAAGGCAACTCCGCCCCGTCGGCCAGGGCAGGCAGGTCCTTCGAACCGGTGGATAACTCGATGTAGGGGCTTTCCAGCGGACCGCGGCCCGCGAGCACCGCGGCAGCATCCGAACGCAGCCATTGCGCCGCGCGTTTCTGCACCCGCAGCATCACGCGCGGTTGTCCGGCATCATCCAGTTCCACCCGGCTCACGCGCCCTACACGGATTCCTTGCACGCTCACATCCATTCCGGCCGTGATCCCCGCCGCGTCGCCGGGCGAAGTGCGGAAGATTGTGACAGGCTGGAAAAGATCCTGCCGCCAACCGAGCACCGCGGCCATCAGCACAACGAGCACCACGAGTGCGGTCAAAAAACTTCCGACCTTGAGTCCGAGGTGCCGGAACCGCGGATCGCTCTCCTGCAAATATTTCATGACTGCGGTGGGAGAATATTTCCGCGTATGCCCGCGGGCAAAGCCGATTCGGTCTGCAGGACGAGCCATGCGGCATCGGGAAGCGCCTCCCGCAGCCAAACAAGCGCACGCGAAACATGGCTGCTCGCTCTGGCCTCCAGGGCATGGCGCATATCGCAGGCGATAATTGCCTCCGGTTGGGCGACCCACGCGCGGAGAACGGCGGCAAGAGCGCGGGCGAGGGGAGAGAGTTGGTGCGGGAGTTCGCACAACTTTTTCACCGGGAACCATTCGCGCCATGGTTCGGACTCAAGCAGGTGCTGCAAGCGGGCGGCGGCTTCCTCCAAGCGCTCCGGATTCCGCCAAAGAAACGGCAAAAGAATATTCTCCCCGGTATTGACGTTGCTCACGAGTCCACCGTCCGGGGTCATGGGCATGACGCGCCCGAGCAGGCGCAGCACCTCTTTCTCCCGCAGCGCTGCGACATCTTGATCGAACCACACGATGCCACCGGCACGCGCATCCGCCAGGCCCGTGGCAAGATCGAGCAGACGGTGGCAATCCTCGTGAGTGTCCGCCCGCCACCCGGCCGTTTCCCCCGCGGCAATCGACAGCGCGGGAAAATCGGCGCCATCGAGGGCCAGTCCCGATGAGTTGAAAACCGTGTTCATCGTCCGACTAACGCGACAAAGAGTCCTTCTGTCACCACGATCGCTCCGAATCCGTGCACCATGGCCGTGCGTGTGGCGACCGGAATGCCGAGCGGACCCGAAACGGCGAGCAAACCCTGTTGGCAGGAAATCGTGCCGATGATCGCCCCGAAGATTCCGGCCTTGAAAAGCGAGAGGATCGCACTGGCCGGCTGGAGGCCGCCGGCGAATTTGCCCATGGCAACGGCAAAGTCCCAATTGGAAAACACCGACATCAGGGAAATTCCCCCGAAAACCATCGCCACTTGAAAATAAACGGTCAGGGCCGCCACGCTCAGCACGCATCCCGCGACGCGCGGAGTCACAAGATATGCTCCCGCGTCGATACCCATGCGGTAGAGGCTGGCAATCTCGCCTTGCTGCCGCGCGCTCGCCAACTCGGACGCTATGGCTGAACCGCTGCGCGCGAGGACAAAAAATGCAACCACAAGAATCGATGCCTCGTGCAGAACCAAAAGCCGGAACACATCGAGCGCGAGCCCGGTCTCTTGGAGCAGATTGTAAAGCGGCGAGAGCGCGGCAAATCCAAGGATTATCGCGATCAGCGTCAAAAGCGGAAGAGCCTCCAGTCCGGTGAAATAGATCTGTTTGAGCAGAACGCGCCGTCCGGGTTCGCGCATCAGGGCGGGGGCATTGCGCGCCGCATCGAAAAACACCCCGAAGTAGGCGCCGGCGTAGGCGAAAAGCCAGGCCAGGAAGCGCCGCGTTTGCGGGAATATCGCGCCCATCGTGTCAGAAAAAGTTACCCAGACTCTGCAATGTGTTGAGCTGTTGCTGCAGTTGTTCCAGCCCGATGGCGGGCTCGGGTGTCGCGATCGTGACGGGCTTGCCGTATGACATCGACAGCTCGGCCTTAAGTTTGACAGCGATCGGCGAGTTGAGCCCTTCGCTCACCGATATTTGGACCGCGATGCGCCGCGGAAGCGTGTCCTTTTTTCCGACCCACACGCTCATCTCCCCGTCGGAGAGTGTCATAGTGTCGCTGGTGTCCGCGGCCGCACCGCCGGTGAGCGCTGTTTGCAGCTGCGCCAACATCATCATCTTGCCGTCCGCCTTGTTTTCGCGCATCGCGTTTTTCAGCAACCCGGTCAGCCAGGCCCCGTCGATCCGGTAACGATGGATGTCGGTAGCCTCGCCGTTGATAGGGTCGCCCGCGCTTTTTCCGAGAAACTGCAGTTCGCGCGACTGACCGAAAACCTTTTCGGTCGGACGGAAAAGCAGCGCCCATGTCACTTGCTGTTCGCGGGGGACGAGGGGATCCGATGCCGGTGACGAAGGATCGTCCAACGGCACGCGAAGCCATGCGCCGGTGAGGATGTTCGGGCCGATGAGCGCGGATGCCAGGGCCGCGATCGGATTTTGCTGCCCTGCTTGCGCCAAAGGCATGTTGGCGAAACGCAAATACGCCGTCCTCTCGACGAGCGTCGCCTCGATGCCGCCGAACGCCCTGCCCGCCGCCGCGATGCTCAGCAACGTCACGCCGGCAAAACGCGCGTCGGTTGTGGGCGGGACCTGGGCGAGCGCCGCAGCCAGCGAACCACTCGGATCGAGCGAGATCGCGAAAGCCGCGCGCGGGGTGTCCATCTGCGAACTGTCCACGAACCCCCGCAAGTCGAGCAGGTCGAACGCACCAACTGCCGTTTTCGTGGCAGAGTTGGCGGGGGCGGATGCTTCGAGATTGCCGCCCACGTGCCCTGTCACTTCCACGTATTTCAGTTTTTCGCGGATCAACTTTGCCGCCGCGTATTGCCGCCAGACGAAAAAGCCCGCTACGGCAGCGGTCGCCCCCGCAGTTGCGAGAATGATCAGAAGAATATGGGGCCAAATGCGCCGCTTGCCTGCAGCGGCTTGTTTTTTGTGATCACAGGGCGCCGCCCCGGCCGCGGCCATCACTTCCTCGATGACGCTCTCCTCCCATTTCTGCCCGCGCAAATGCGCGATCACTGCATCGGGCGTCTCACCCTTGGCCAGTCGTCCCTTGGCAAACTCTAAAAGCTGCGGATCCATGGAAAGTTATTGGGCAGTTTGCGTTCTTCTCCCGTGATGTGGCACGACAAAACGAGATGTCACCCGTGAGCTCAGCTTCTGTCCTGACTAAAATTGCCTGAGCAGGAGAGTGCTTAGTGTGTTCCGGCGAACCACCGGAGCACGCGCAGGAACCCATATCCGAGCATGGCTGTCACGGGCAGGGTAAGGACCCAAGCCCAGATCATTCGCTCGACGACGCTCCATTTCACTGCGTTCAGGCGCTTGGTGGCGCCCACGCCCATGATCGAGGAGGAAATGACCTGCGTGGTGGAAACGGGAATGCCCCAATGGCTGGCAACTTGGATGATCGCGGCCGCTGTGGTTTCCGCCGCAAAGCCATGGACCGGCTGCAGCTTCACCATGCGATGTCCGAGGGTCTTGATGATCCGCCAGCCGCCGGCAGCGGTGCCCAAAGCCATGACGAGAGCGCAGGTGACTTTGACCCACATGGCGACCGTGAACTCCGGCGTATGGAGGAACCCCATCCATGATGGCGCATGATCGAATGATCCTGCCGTGGTGGCGGTGAACAATGTCAGCGCGATAACCCCCATTGTTTTTTGCGCGTCGTTCGTGCCGTGGCTGAAGCCCATCCACGCCGCGCTCGCGAGTTGCAGCTTGCCGAAAATCTGATTCACCGTGACCGGGCGCCAGTTGCGCAGCAGCACCATGAGCAACGCCATCACCGCAAAACCCAGGACGAACCCGCAAACGGGCGAGGTGAACATCGGGATCACGACCTTATACCAGAGGCCACCGAAGGTCTCTTTCGCGGCGTCGAAAGTTGCCCACTTGATTACCGACCAATGGCCGTCGGCCGAGGCGAGCGTGGCGCCGCAGAGCCCGCCGATCAGCGCGTGGCTGGAGCTTGAGGGCAGCCCCTGCCGCCAAGTGACAAGATTCCAGACGATGCCGCCGAGCAGAGCGCACAGCACGGTGGTGGGTGTGACAAACTGCGTATCCACCAGCCCCTTGCCGATCGTGGTAGCCACCGCCGTGCCCCAGAGCGCGCCGAAAAGGTTGAACAACGCCGCGAGAATCACCGCCTGGCGGGGCGAGAGAACCTTTGTCGAGACGACCGTGGCGATGGAGTTGGCTGTGTCGTGGAAGCCGTTGATGTATTCGAACACCAAGGCGACGAGGACGACGGTGATGACCAGCGAGAGCGCCATGGCCGGCGGTCAGGAATGCTTCAGCACGATTTGGAAAATGACATTCCCCGCGTTGCGGCAGCGGTCGATGACCTTTTCCAGCAGTTCAAGCAGATCTTTGCACAGAAGAATGGTCACCGGGTCCTGCTCCGTGCGATAGAGGTGCTGCAGCATCTCCAAGATCAGGTTGTCCGCTTCCCCCTCGATTTTTTGCAGTTGGTCGTTCTGCTCCTTGACACGTTCAAGGTGCTTGCCCGAACCGAGTTCGCGCACCATTTCGAGGAGAGTGTCGGTTGCTCTGACAAGCATCGCTGTCTGCTTGGAGAAATCGATGCCGTGCAAACGTTCGGGGCAAAGGAGCAGGCGTTCTCCGAATTTCTCCGCCGTCTTCGGGATCTTGTAGAGCGCGTGCGACAGCGCCTCGATTTCCTCGCGCTCGAGCGGTGTGACAAAAGTCTTGCAAAGCAACTCCGTGAGTTCCTGCGTGATGCGCTTGTCCTTGCGACGCACCTGGCTGAACTCCTCCAACCCGCGCTGGCCGGGCTTGGCGTTCAGCAGATCGATGAGCAGGCGCGCGCTTTCCCTGGCCTCCTGCGCGCTCGCTTCAAGAAGTTTGAAAAATCGGTCTTCTTGTCCGAGGAGTCGCTGCAGGGAAAACATGATTGCACTGAATGTATCAGACGGCTCGATCGGCGCACGCGGAAACTCGGCATGAGGCAGGACAAATGGCGGTGAGGGAGGGATTCGAAAACCTTGATTTTACAGAGAGAAATTTAGTGCTTTGCGTTTTCGCAGCATTTTCGCAGCATCATTTTCATGCCAACCGACTCGAAGCCTGCCTTGGTGGTTTCATTGCGGAACATGTCCATACCGATCTTTGAGAGGACGGACAAGAAGAACGGGTCGGTCTACCGCGGCTACGTGTTTTCCTACACCGAGGCCGGGCAGCGGAAGCAGAAGCGCTGCCGCACGCTGGATTCGGCCAAAGCCGAGGCGCAAAAGTTCATCCGCGACCGCACCGAGCACCAACCGCACCAGCGGGAGATTTCGCTTTCGGAGTTTGCCGACTGGTCGGCGGCGATGCGCATGCTGCGCGGTCGGGCCGAGACGCTGGTCGAGGTGGTGTCCGAGTGGGCCCGGGCGCAGGACGCGCTGGGCGGACGCGGAACCTTGGCTGACGCCACGGCAGCCTTTGCCCGCACGGTGCGCGAGACCAAGCTGCCCGCCATCACCGTGCCGGACTTGGTCGCCAAGTTCGCCGCGGCCAAAAAAGCCGAGGGGCTTTCGGCGCTCTACGTCGACGACATCGAAAAAAAGCTCACACGCTTTTCCAACACGTTCCGCGGCCACATCGGCAGCATCAAGGCCGAGGAAATTTCGCAGTGGATCTTCGCGCGCGCCAAAGGGCGCCATGCCAACAACCTTCGCGCGGCCATTTCGACGCTCTTTAGCTTTGCGCGCGCCGAGGGCTATCTCTCGCGCGAAAAGAAGCACGCGGCCGAACTGGTCAGGCGCGTCAAGGAGCGTCCGCCGCCGATCGGCATCTACACGCCCGGGCAACTGCGCGCGGTTCTGTCCAAGGCACGCGGCCGCACGCGCACAGCCATGGCCATCGCGGCCTTTGGCGGCCTGCGCATCACCGAGGTTTTTCGTCTGGAATGGAGCGATGTGAACCTCGAGCGCGGGCACATCGTGGTCCAAGCCGGCAAGGCCAAGACGGCCAGCCGCAGGATCGTGCCGATCCTTACCGCCCTGGACGCATGGCTCAAGCTGGTGCCGGCCGAGGAGCGTCGCGGGTTTGTCACTCCGCAGTACGCGAACTTGGAGAATATTTCACGCGTGTTCTCCGGGGGCTTTGACGGCACGGGTGTCGAGTTCAAGCAGAACGGTTTTCGCCACAGCTTTGCCAGCTATCGGCTGGCCACGGTCAAGTCGGCCGACCAAGTCGCCCTGGAAATGGGCAACAGTCCAAGGAAGCTTTTCACCAATTACCGCGAGCTGGTCACCGAGGATGAAGCTGCGCAGTGGTTTGCCGTCTTGCCTCCAAGGCCCGGGCGTGCCCCGGCCCGCAAGAAACGCACTGGCAAGAAGAAGTGAGCCAAAGTTGACACGGCGCAATTGGCGCCATGCAAAACGAACACGACCAAACAGCGCCGAATCAACTGCTCAAGTGCCCCGAAGTAGCGAGCATCCTCGGCCAAAAAGTTTCCACGATTTACGCGTGGTGTCGCAGCGGAAAGCTGCCGCACCTGCGTCTCTCCCGCCGGTCCTATCGCATACGGCGATCGGATCTTGAATGCTTTCTGACTGCACACGCGCGTTGAGTCACGCTGCGCTCAGTTGCACGAAAGCACGCAAACCGGCCGACAAACGCGTCTTGCAACGATAACCCAGGGTATTCGACGCCTTGGTGATGTCGGCCCAGGTCTCCACCATGTCCGCAGCTTGTGCCGACAACCGCTCGAGGATGGCTGCTTTGCCTGTGATCCGCTCCAGCGTTCCGACGAGCTTTGCCAGCGTGATGCGACGCCCGCTTCCAAGGTTGAAAACCTCATAGGGCGTTTTGCGGTAGTCCAACGCAGCCGAGATGCCGGCCACGATGTCGCTGACATGCGTGTAGTCGCGCTGGCTTGAGCCGTCGCCATGAAACGGAATTTCTCGCCCCTCCAGCATGGCGCGGGTGAATTTGCTGATCGCCAGATCGGGCCGCTGCCCGGGGCCGTAGACGGTGAAAAAGCGCAGCACGACGCAGCGGATAGCGTGGAGATGGCTGTAGACCGAGCAGAGTTGCTCGGCGGCAACTTTCGTTGCGGCGTAGGGGCTCAGCGTAGCGGGCAGGGGACTTGATTCCTTGAAGGGACCCTTGCCGCTCGCGCCGTAGACCGACGAGCTGCTGCCAAAAACCACCTGGCCGATGCCCGCCCCTCGTGCCGCCTCCAGCACGTTGAGCGTGCCGGTGACATTGGTGTCGATGTAGGCGCGGGGATTGGCGATTGAGGGCCGCACTCCAGCCAAAGCGGCCAGATGCACGATCGAGTCCCAGCCGCGGTCGGCTACTTTCTGGAGCTCTGCGGCATCACGAATGTCGGCGACAAAGACCTCGGCCGCGAGGTCCTTGATATTCTGCCGCTTGGTTTGCGGACTGTAGAAGTCGTCGAAGTTGTCGAGGATGCCGACCTTGGCGCCCGCCGCCAGAAGGCTTCGGGCCAAGTGCGAGCCGATAAATCCGGCCCCGCCTGTGATGAGCACCTTTCCTGTCATTGCGGCAATGACAGGAGCGCTGTCAAAAATCCTGCGGCGGATGTTTGAGCCTCTCCTCGATCCGTTTGGTGCGCTCGTCGATTCGGGCGAGGGTTTCAGCTCTTTCCTGTGCCACAGCTTCGATCGCCGTAATGCGGGCTTCCTGTTTGATGTTTTCCTCGCGCACGTAACGCACCTGCTCCGGCAACACGATCCACCCGCTCAGCGCCGAGAAAAGGGCTACCAACATCGCTACCGCTGCCACCGCCTCGCTAAAGGTCAGCCTCAGGCCGCGTTGGTTTCTCACTTCCTCGATACTCATGTTGTTATGTTCTCCGTGTTTTTTACACTGCTCCTGCGCTGACTTGGGCTAAGTCAATACTTGCCACCCAGCGAATCGTTTTTCCTGCAATTCCAGTAACCCGAACTTCCAAGGCGTCGTTGGTATCATCTGCAACTACAGAGGCAGAGGCACTGGAAAGCGCGGTCTCTGCCCCGCTGTCGCTGGTGACAGACCCGACTAAAACGGTGCTTCCAGCGTTGTTCCTTCGGATTCCCCCACGGAAAAACCACCATGCACCCAAATTGTCGCTTACGCTATAAGCGGCCAACTTAATAGAGAAAGACCACAAAGTTAGTGCAGGAATTGTCATTAACAAATGTGAACCATTCAAAAACAGCGGTTGATTGGCTGTTGCGTCCAATGTCGTTCTTCTTGCCACCAACATACAATGCTGGGCATCTCCGTCGGCGATAAACCGTCCCGATGCGTGGGCCACTTCGCCAAACTTGTTGGTTTTTCCTCTGGCCCCGCCGATTATCGACGAATAGTCGCCCGTCGCTTGATTCCCTAGTCCGCCGAGAACCGAGGAGTGTAAAGCAGACGCCACATTACTCCTGCCACACCCTATTGCGGCAAACTGGCCAGATGATGCGTTGCCTTCACCCCCACCCACAAAAGCTTTGTGTGCTGCCGTGTTGCCCAAACCTCCAACCACAACTCCATGGGGGTCAGTGGCCGAGTTTGATGCACCACCGACCACGACTGCTTGCGAAGCCGCCGCCTTGTTGTCGTTGCCGCCACACACCACGCCATAGCTGCCAGTTGCACTGTTTCTAATTCCGCCACCCACTGTGTCAAACAAACCGTTCGCGGTATTATTTGTGCCCGCGACAACTTGCCCAGCAGAAGTGTCCGTTTCCCATGTATTGAGAACCGTTACGTCGGTCCACGGCTCTTGGTTGGAGCCTATATTTGAAGTTAATACTAACGTAACATTCGTACCGATTTGTGTTGCGCTATTAACGGTGCGATACGCAATTTGCCAACCAAGTTGGTTGCTAAAATACCGAATTTCAATGGCGTTCGATCCAGTATTGTCAAAATCTGCTGCCGTCGCGGCAAGAACTGTAATCGTGTTTGTGATGGATAATATGTTGTTGGCGCGGCTCACCTTCTGAGCAGCCACGTTGTTGACGCCGCCAACAATCCCACTCATGTTGCTAAGGGCCATATTATTCTGACCACCACCAACCAGCGAGTATCCACCTCTGGCCGAGTTCTTTTTCCCTCCCGCTACCACCGAATAGTCTGCAATCGTGGCATTTTCCTCGCCGCCACTGACGGTCGAATGTGCATTTGACGCAGAATTGCCACTTCCGCCGCTCACCACGCTACCAGTGTTTCTAGTGCTATTTGAGTTTCCTCCCGCAATCACTGAATAGTCACCATGAGCAACGCTCTCACGCCCGCCAGCTACCACGCAGTAATTACCTTTGGCAAGATTGCTACTCAATCGTGGTTGGATGGCGTTGGTTCCGCCGCCAGCAACGTGAGTGATTTCTAAATTCGCCCTTGCTTGAGCAGCAGTAGATGCGCCGGTTCCGCCACCACCTATGCTGCGAACGCCATCAATCAGTGGCACTAAGTCCCAACAGCTTTGATATATGTTGTAGATAAATGAAGCCGCTTGAGATCGTTCGAGTGTGATGAGTGAGATGCCGCCATTAACAACCGAAAGCTTGCCAATGACGTTCTCTATGGAGATCAAATCTCCGCTTTGATTGTCCGTCGTTGGAAGATTCACTGTTAGGTCTGTGTAGTACGGCCCCGTGTATTTTATATATTTATTGCGGCCTGCTGAAATGGTTGTTGTAAGCGGTGGACCATTTAACGACCCTAATATCTCGATATGATGTTCAAGGGGCCATCCAGCCCCGATGTCATTTGGGGACAGGGATACAGCCCCCGTTTTTCCCGCCACCGATTTGACGGGAGCCGCCGCAGCGGCACGAGCTGAAGTATGGTAAAGATTTGTTGAACCCTCAGGCACCGCATCGGTTGACCCCGGCGAAGCAGAAATTTCGACGTAGGTAGAACCCGACCAGCGGTATGTCTTGTTTGTGTCGAGCGCTACGTAGATGGTTCCCTGTTCCCCAGTTATTGGAAGTTCCTCGAAGTTATCTATCTCGATGACGTCATCGACGTAGCTCGGTAGTTGGCTTGCAGGAACTTTTCCATATTCCAAGCTGGGAACACCCAAGAGTTCGGGGGTGAGAACGATTTCCTTCAAGGATCCGTCCGCCTGCTCTTGCAATACCGTGATGTCGTTGAGTGCCATAGTCGTGTTTCGTTACCAAGTACCGAGTTGCACGCGGCGCCATGTGTTCGTCGCCACGCAAATGTATAAATGATTTGAGGCATAGGCCACTTGCCCCGGCAGGCCTGCCGAGTTCGTCGCCGCCGGATTTGCAACCCACGCCACGGCCCGCGCATTAGTCAGAGTCGTCGCCACATTTGCCGAAAGCCGCCCATCATCAAGCGTGCCGCCGGTCAATAAACCGGCATTCGTGGTTTGCGGAGCCACTGCCACCACCGCATTGCTAAAATCCGTAATCTGCTCAGCTGCCAACGTCCCATTTGTCGCCAACTTTCCATCCAATGCACCCGACAACCCCGCGATGTTTGTGATCGGCAAAGCGGGAAAATTTGTCAGGTTGATAGCGTTGTTGTTAGCGAGATTCGTAAGCGCTGCAGAAGCCGTTTGAAAAGCCGCCGCACTATTTGTTGCCGCCGTTCCCAACCCCAATCCAGCCCGCGCATTTGCCGCGTCCGCGCTCCAAAAATTCGTCGGCGTCACCACGACCCCGTTGCAGTGCTGCACCGGGCGAATTGTCTGGCCCAGCGCTGCGACCGGCATCACTCCCCAAAGAACCGCGCAAATCATCTTCATTCCTCATTCTCCCCCAAATATGTCCATTGCCATTCAGGCACGCCATCGATGACTATTGGTGCGTACTTCCACCACGTAGCGCCCTTGTTGAAGCTGTATTCTTGGTACCCATCGATATTGGTGCGGCGTATGTTGACGACGTCTGGCGGCGTAGTCGTTGGGCTGTAGATATCGCGATAGACGGTCATGAGGATCGTCTGGCTCTTTCGTGTTTTGCCATCGATCACCGCGGTCACTTCGGCGTTTAGTAGCACGCTGCCTGTGCCGGATGCGAAGAGAGCAGCGAGATCACTTCCGCGCAGGGAGATCGGAAAAAGCCAGCCTTCATCCATTCTGGCTGGGGCGAGCCATGAGGCCAGGGCCATCGGTGCACCGCCGGCAGGAGGTAGAGCTGCAAACAATCCGGCACTTGTGGGCGGGATGTCCCGTTCAGGGACAACGTAGAGGTCTAAGTCCGTTCCTCGCTTGGCTGTGAGTTCGGTGACGGGTGTGCGTCGGAACACGTCGCCTGTCAGCAGTCCGGAAGTGGTGTCGAGATAAACGACCATGTGCCCTTGGCTGCGTGTCAAAGTCAGCATCCGCACTGCTTTTCGTAGGAACCGGGAGCAGCGCCCGTTACGTTGGGCCAGCGGTCTTCAGGACATGACGAGGTGGCCATCATTGCCTTGGCGGGCATGAAGCATCCGCACACTTCGCAAAATCGGGTTTGCTGCACAAATCGCGGGCACTCGGCGCAGATGGAGAGCCGCGCATCTCGCAGTGTCGAAACTGGAAATCCCGCCGCGCCCCACGTGGCGATTTCTTTTCCTGCGCGGTAAGCCTGCGAGAGAAGTTGCCTCATACGATCTGATAAGCAGCGGAGTCGTCAAAATAGATGCCCGGAAATCCCGGCACGCCGCCCGCGGCTTCGATGTCCACGGTTCTTCCCCAGATGTTTGTGATGGAGAACGGCACGCCGTCGATGCTCGAACCGTCGAAGGGGAATGGGGAAATCGGCGAGTTGTTGGATTGCAGGCTCAGTGGATAGCTGGCCAGCACGTTGCCGCTGTCGGTCACGTTGATCATGGCGCCCGGCGAAGTGTTGGCCACACCGGCGCTGGCGTAGTTGATGAGCGCAATGCGGAAGGTCTTGAAAGCTGGCAGGCTCCCGATTTTGTATCCCACCGGCAGGTAGTTCACGCTGGCCGTGGCGTTTCGGATGGCTTCGGTCCATCCGGTGCAAACGTTGTATTCGATGTAGCAGACTTGGCGGCGCGATGGATCGGGCGGCGGCGGTGTGGTGATGGAAACCTCGGCCCACGCGCCGTATGTCGGGCCGCTTTGCACCTCACGCAGGCGGTAGCTTATGGCCGTGTCGTAGCCGAATGCTCCGCCAGGAGGTGCTTCGTCCTTGTAGATTGCCGTGTTCGGGCCGGTCGTGGCCAATGCCGCGTAGCTGCCGCCTCCGATCTTGCGCTCGATCTCGTAGGCGGTTTCGGAAGTGGAGAGATCGTTCCAGACCAAGACGATCTTGGTCTGCGACATGTAGGTTGCCGCCGCGCCGGTTGGAGTGGTCGGTGTGCCGGGGTTGCTGTTTAGTCCGGCCAGATAGTCGTCGATGATGTCGTTTGGAATGGCGAACACGTTGTATCGGTCCATGCCGGGGCTGCCATCGTTGGCCCCGTCCTGACCGGCATTGTTGATGTTCGCCGTGCCTATGGCGCGGTTGCCCAGGCCTGCGCGAAACAAACCGCGGTTGCAACCGTGACCGCCAGCGCAAGGAGCGGTGAGGCCGCCGCGCAGAGTGCCCCGGTCATTGACATAGTCGATGTGAACGCGCGCGCCGTAGTTGAGCTGCGCCGCGTCGAAGGCGACGAACGTGCGGCGTGTTCCCGTCGTGGCTGGACAACCTGCGTAGAGGAGTGTGCCCGATCCGTTGTAGAGGCGCACAAATCCGATGCCATGATGGCAGCCGCCGCCAGGCACGGCGCACTCGAACCACAAGCCTTGGTCGACGAGCGTGGCCACGGTTCCGCCGCCCGGATCAGTGATCGGTGGCGCAGGGCACGCTGTCTCCGTTCTGCGCAGGTAGCAACAACTCAGGTTCTTTCAGCCGCAACGACAAGCGTTGTCGAGCTGCCTCCCATGTAGGCCGGCACGTAGATGCGAAAGACCACCAGTTCTTCTTCGCCCGCGGGGATGGTGGTTTTGACGAAGTTCTGGGACATGTCCGCATTGATGAGCTGCGTCATTGCGGTCCAGGCATTCGGCCCGCGTGCGGTCTGGGCTCCGAAGAGACCAACTTTGCTGAAGAGTCGGTAGTAGGCGGTCGGACCGCCGATGCGCAGGATGGTTCCCTTGAAGTTGGTGTAGAAAAGCACGCGCAGTGTCAGATGCGCTCCGGGCATGAGGTAGCCTTCGGTCACGAACTCGGCCGCCTCGTTCGTGTCGTTGTAGATCCGGGCGTTGATGAGCGTCTGATACCTGCGGCCGTCGATGAAATGGCCGGCATAAGATGCGGGAAAGTTGGCATCGGCGTAGCGAGGAACAACCTTCGGTGCCGTGTGGGACTGCAGCGTTGCGGTGAAACTGCGGTCAACGGTGCTCATCACTGTGTTGTCCAGAAGCCAGTCGTCCTCGGCCAAATCCGTTGCGTCCACGAAATACGAACCCACACGCGATGCCCCTGCCTCGAATTGCACGGAGGAGGAAGTTTTCATGGCCCACAGCGCCCGTTCGAGCTCCGAGGGTTGCAGCACTCGCGATGTGCTGCTTGAGGAAAACTGCCCGCTCTTGGCCAAAAGCAGTAGCCGTGAGTTGGTGCGATCCGGGCGCACTTTGGCGGGGTTTGCTGTGCCATCAAACTTGAGCGGCGCGAGAATTGGCACCGCTGCGGTGGTCGAGCTGCTCAGCCCTCCGCCATTGAATGCGGTCACGACAAATTGCGCGGTGCCGATGTGGGTGCCGCCCTCGTCGGCGCTTAGGTAAGAATCACCCGGCAAGTGGCTGGCCAGAAAGTATGTGCCTTCGGTCTGCCCGAGCGTTTTTGTGCCGAGCGACACATCGTAGAATGCAGCGCTTGCGTTGGTGTTCCATGTGAGCAGCGCCGTGCCGGGAAGTTTGGAGACTCCAGAGGCGACTGGTGCGCTCGGTGCCGTCCACGGGCTTATTGTGATGGCTCCGGTTGAGATAGCCGCGCTGCGACCGCCGGAGCCGAAGTCCATGCCGATGAAATACTCGTAGGTGCCCGCGGCGCTTACGCTCTCGTCATCAAAGAGGCTTGGATTTGCATCCAAGAGGCGGCTTGTCACTCCGCTTGGCGCGAGACGTTCGAGATAAACTTTGTATGCAGGCTGTGGCGATGCGGCCACAAGCCAGTCGATGAGCGCGCTCTTGCGCTTGGCCGTGCTGCTCTCGGCCAGTGAGGCAGACACGGGTGCGCCGCTCACAGGCGCTGCGGCCGTGGTGAAGCTTTCGATTGGTCCCAGCGTGGTGCCTTGGGAATTTGTGGCGAATGTGCGGTAAAAATACTCGGTAGAGGCCGTTAGCAAATCCAGCGTGCAGCCGAAGAATCCCGTTCCCGTGCCAGAGGACACGGCCGTCGCAATAGTGCTCCATGCGGCGTCGGTGGCCGGAAGCACATCGGCGAAAAGGAGTCCGCGATCGGTAACCGGCGCGTTGCCGTTCCACCCAACAACGTTGTCGAAAACGTGGGCTCGGTATGGAGATGCTTGCGGCAGAGTTCCCAGAGCCACGGAGAACACCCTGTTGCCGGTGGCAAGGTTTTGCGGGGCAATGGGTGTGAGCTTGTTGAAAATGTGGGGCTCGGCGGACACGAACGCCGTCACATCGGTTGGACCAAGCGTGTATTGACGGTCGGAGAGAGTTTCCCAGGTTTCCTGCGTGCCGACGGCCAGCACGTATTTGAATACGATGGTGTCTCCGGCGTTGCCCTGCACGGGAATCGTGGCCGAGAAGATTCCGTCGGCATCGTTGTCCAAGAGGAAGTAGACCGGTTCCCAGTTGGTGAAGTTTCCGCGCACGCTCACGGTGCCGGAGGAGGGGAATGTGCCTGCGGCAATCGGCTCGTGAAGACTCAGGCGGAAGGTGACAAATCGGGATGCCATTTTACGCCCATCCCTCCCTGAATGCCGCCGCATCGGTGGCCGGTGTGCCTAGCATGTGGCGATAGAGTTGCCCGAAGGTGAGGCTGTTTGCCGATTTGGTGGTCACGACAAAACGCACGCACCATGCGAAGACGTAAATGGACTGCACGCCGGTGTTAGGATTCTGCGAGCCGCCGCACACGGTCAGAGCGTTGCCGTCGGTCGATGTGCCCACGAAATTGTCGGGATACGGGCCTTCAAAGAGCGCCTCGTAGGTGCCGGTGACTTGGGGCACGCCGTAAAATCGGATGCCTGCGGCATCGGGAAAATAGGTGATGCCCGGAGGCAAGGCCCCGACGCGCCGAAACCTTGCGTTCACGAAATACTGGCCGTTGAAGCGCTGATCGACGAGGAACTCGGTGGCCACGGGATTGGTGTCGGCGCCGATGAGCACCTTGGCGCGGATGGCTTCGATTCGCCCCGCGTAGAGCGAGGGAGTTATTGCCGCTGTACCACCCGCCGGGACTGATGAAGGCATCTTGGTCTATCGGACCATGTCCGTGGATATGCGCATCTGGAACGGACGCGTTGTGATGATTTGGGTTTGCGGACCGGGAGCGCGCGTCGGGGTTTCGATCTCCAGCTCGAACTCGCATGTCACGTTGTTGTGCTGCACCAAGTCGGTCTCGATGTCTTTGAGCCACGATTCCAGCCGCGGCAGAGTTGCCAGTGATGCGTAGACGAAGGCCGAGGTGACAAACGATGTGCCCGAAATTTCCGTGGTCTTACGGAAGGCCAGAGCATCAGTCTTGAGAAATGCCGGGCCAGTCGTGCCGCGCAGGGCAAACTTTGCCATCACCAAAGGCACATTTGCGCTGTTGCCGCCTTGGGTGAAGTTGAGCTTCCAGACAAGGTCGTCGTTGATGCGCGCGGTGGTGATTGCTGCGACAAGGGCCGGTTCGGTTTGCGCCGCCTCGGGATCGCCCGCCGTGACGGCCAAGGTGTCCATGTTGATTGAAACCGGCCGACATACCTCCACGGCGGCGGGTTCGAAGATTCCCAAAGTGAATGCAACCGGGGCGCTCCACCCATCGGAATTGCGCGCCATGACCGAGAGATTCCAAATGCCCGGCGTGGTGCCAGAGCCTGCAAAGGTGCCGCGCAAAATGTCGAAGAGGACGCCGTGGGGCAGAGTTTCGCTGTTGCCGATGGCCCACTGTGAAGGGCTGTTGGTGGCGCTTAGTTGGAAGAGGAATTCCTGGCCGACTCCGTAGACCAATACGCTTTGTGTGCCGCTGATGACCGGGACTGCCATGATTATTCCAAGATTTCGGGTTCGGGATGAGTCGCGTAATAGGCGATGAAGCCGCGCGGGTCGGGCACCTCGTTTTCTGTGTCAAAGCACGAGAGGCGCACACGCAGCACAAATTCCGTGGTGAGTGGCAATGTCTCGGCGGGGGCTGCCACGGTTTTGCCGTAGCGTCCCACGGCACCTGTCCAATACTCGCCGCTTGTGCCTACATCGCGGTAGAGCGACACCTCGAATCGGTGGCGGGCCACCACGTCGGTGACATGCACCTGCTGGTCGATCAGCGGTGTGCGCCACGTGTAGCCCTGCAGGTTCGGCCCGATGGGAGAGGGTTCCACATCGGCTGAGCGGTCTCCGATTTCCCAGACCACGTTCCACACCGCGTCCGTGTTGTTGTTGAACATGCGGAAGTCGAAATCGCGCAAGAAGCTCCAGCGCTCGCGCAAGGGCAGGGAAACCGGAGTGAAGGCGAAGGTGTAGAGCGTGCGCTCGAACACCTCGGGATAAAACGAGTTGGTCTGCCTGTAGCGGCGCACGCGATACCAGAGCCGCCCGTCGCTGGCCACGAATTGTCCGGGAGTGGCGCGCTGCGCGGGCCATGATCCGAATGCCGGAAGCGACGTGCCGGTTCCGGTGATGCGAAGCACGCTGTTGGGCTCCGGCGCGGGCAGTGGCGCGGTCGTTGTGACCTCGGTTGTGGGATCAGTCACGGATGGGGCGAAGTCGGTGACGGTCGCATCGTGCACGGCGGGCAAGAGCCCGAGCGCAGGCGATGGCAGGCTGTCCACTTTGGTAATGCCTCCGGTGATAATCACACGGTCACCTCCAATTTTGTTTGCGGCATGATCATGGCGATTTGCCCGCGCACGGGCGCATCACCGGTCTGCGTGTCATCCACATCGAAAGCGGCAAGCCGCAGCCGCAGCACGGCAGGGGTGGAAAATCCCTCGCCGGCGGTGCTCTTGCCGTAGGTTGTCCAGTTTGATGCGCCCACGCCGTCCTCATTCTTGATGCGCAGGCTCCAGCGCATGGATTCCAGCGCGGGAGAAATGGCGATTTTCGTCTGTCCGAGGAGCACGGTGTTGATGCCGCTGCCCATGAGGGCACCGCTCTGCATTTCCACCGCCTCGCATTTGAGGATGGACTGCGCGGCCAGATTTACCTGCGGCATGTCCTTTGCCGCCGCATCGAAGAACTCGCCGATTAGGCGCATGCGAAGCTCTCCGGTCACCTCCAGCGTCGAATCCCGGGGGAACTGCTCCGGTCCGATGTATAGGCGCCACAGCTCGCGCTCGAACTCCAACGGGTAGTAGATGTTTCCGCCCTCGGATTTGACCCGGTAGTAGGAGCCTTTGCTGAAGCCAAAGAGCGCCTGTGCCGGAACGCTCTGGTCACGGCGCCCGAAATCGCCGGGCAGGATGAGTTCCTCTTGGGAGTTGTTGCGATACACGGTTGGCGCTGCGGATGCGGGCAGCACGGTTGTGTCGGTAATGGTGGAGGTCTGGATCGCCTGCAGGAGTATCGGTAGTCTCGTGCTGGACTTGCGCGGCCAGAGTGCAGGATCGGCGGTCACCTCGGGAATTTCCGGTTCTATCACGTTGCCCAGTGCGTCCTTCCTTGGTGCGGAACCAGTTTGCGCCGCCCTTCCGATTGCCGGGATCACGGCGCGATAGACCACGTTGGATGCGAGGGCGTCAGGATCGCGCTTGGAGGTTGCCTTCTCCTGCTGTTTCTTCTCCTCTTCGCTTGCCACGGTAGTGCCCGTCGGGGCTTGCGGCGGATCGGTGGGCGTTTTTTCCGCGACCAACTGGGAGCTGAGCGTGATGTTCTCCTGCTCGCCTCCGATGAGATTTAGATCGGGCAGAACCTCACCGAAGGCCGGCACGCTATAGGCGGCAGGCTTCGCCGCAGCCGATGCGCTTGCCGCGCCCGGACGTGGCAGCATGAGTTCAAGGTCGGCAACACGGCGCCCGAGGTCCTCGATGATTGAATCAAGGCCGACGACTTGCGCAATCATGTGGGTGTGGATGTTCTGAGCGGTGACCGGACCCGCCGTGCTAATCGTGACGGCAAGACTCGCGGCGGGGACGGGCTCTGCGAACGTGAGCACCAGCTCGTTGTCGCTGGCGAACTCTGCCGAGTAGCTATCCGGCGAAACGAGGAGGTTTGTTCCGCCGTTCTCGCGCACGGTGACGTGAAGCGCCGAGGTGCCGAGGTTGTGCGGGAAGCTGTATTGATTGTCCGTGCCGTTTCCGAACGAACTCACGTAGTGCTGGTTTCCCGTAATGACTTGGCTCGGGGTGAACGGCACATAGTCCTTTGGCGACGGTTCGCGCAGCCAACCCACGTTCTGCAATCCGGTGAGGCCCGGGAAAAGGACTGCGCGCTTCAGACGCACAGATGACTGGATTTTCACCGTGCGGTAGGCCGCGTTCAGGTCGTCGTCGCCAGTGGCCGTGTCGTCGAGCACATCGAACTCGATTTCGAGGGGCACATCTGCGATTTCCGGCGACGAGCGCAGCGCGGTCCACACCTCCGAGGAATTCAGATCGAGTTCAACTGTTGGGTCGCCGGGTGGTGCCGAAGCCACAATCGCTTGGAGCTGCTCCACGTCGGTGCCTAGATACCACTCGCCGCCGAAGGTAATGAGCGCCTGGCCGGTTGTGGGATTTGTCACGCTCACCGAGCGATCCGGCCCGATCTGCGCGAGCATCTTGTTGAGTGCGGTCTGGATTTCCGTTGGACCGTCGGCCAGATCGAGGATGTCGGTGCGGTAGTAGCCCTCGAGCTTGAGTTGGTAGGAGCCGCGGAAGTCGGGCGGAATGGTGAGTTGCTGGATCTCGGGATAGGCAAAAAGGCCGTCCGGGCTGGTGTAACCGTCTTGGATGGTGGTCACAAACGGCGCCAGTGGCAGAACTCGCTGCGATGAATCCGTGTGGGCTAGAGGCGCCTGGACCAGGCGGAGTTCGTGCATCCACTCGTTGTTGACCTCGTAGGCGAAAACGCGACCGAAGCTCGTGGGGAAAAGCGCGTTGTGCACCACGCTGAGATCAAGTTTCCGTCCGTCCTCGCAACGGATGAGGTAGCTGCCGTCCTCGTAAGTGACCTCGACTCCGGCGGGAATCGTGGCCAATGGGGCGAGTGCGGCCTTCACTTGGGCGGCCGTGGAGTTGTGCGGCAGGATCGCGCTGGTATTGAGCGAGCTTGTCGTTCCGCTCCCGACTTTGAGTGCGAAGCTGCCGCGCGCTGGTCGTTGGTCGAGAAACCCTACTGATGCCCGAGCGGCACGGATTTTCGGATAAGTTTCCGTGGGTGTGCTGCTGCCGATTCGCTGGAGGAATCTGAACGACATCGCGAGAGTGTCACCCGCGGTGAGCGACGGGAATGTGAAGGTGTCTCCCGCTGTGCTTGTCGAGAGAACCCTGCGGGTCAGGTCGGCAAATAGGAGCTGGCGCATTTACCAGCACGCAGCTTGTCAAAGCTCGGTTTCCGGCGGCGCGTCGCTGTAGTAGGTGATGCCGAAAGTTTGCGGAGAGAAGGCAATCACATAGTAGGGAAACTTCGGATTGAGCCTGATTTCCTGATTGGAGGAGGCGAACTCCTTTTCCCGCTCGGCTTTGAGCCGCGCCATTTTGTTGAGTCCGTATTTCTCGGTCATGCGTTCCAGAAAACGCCTTCGTTTGTGGTGGAGTTGAAAAGCACCTCGGCGATGCGCTGGATTTCGGCCTCTTGGGCGGCGTGGAGCGCTGCCGGGGCCAGCGTGTATCGCGAGGTTAGGGCAAAGAGCCCCGCCACGCCGCCAAGCTGCGGAATGTTCACCGGCATTGCGTTCCTTGCCTTATGGGCAAGGTTCCAGAAGCACTTGTTCTGCACGTATGGCCACCAGTTGTCATCCGGCTTGTCTCCAGCCTGGCCCTCCGGAGATAGCAAGTAGCACGTGGCAATGAGGATTTTGTCCAAGCCGTCATCGCCCACGGCGCCGGAAAGTCGGGTTGCCAAGTCCAATGGAAGCTTTTCCTCCATGATTGGCGCTTGGTTCAGTCGTGCACGTGCTCCGAACACATCCAACGATCTCGTGTCGTAGACCACCGAGTATTCGACCAATGAACCAAGCACGATGTTGTTGGTGATGGTCGGCGTCATTGAATAGGTGGCGCGTGCCACGGTGACGAAGATGTCGAATGCCACCAGACTGCGGGTGCCGGGATCGGTGTCCAATTCGGCCAGATTGAAGTTGTCGAAGTTGGCCAATGTCACATCCGGTGCTTTCACCTGCTTGACTCCGAGCTTTTTGAAAAAGGCCGGAACCGCGCTTCCGTCGGACCCGACTGGGCGTGTTGCTCCCACGGGAATCCATCCGGCATCGATCAAACCGAGATCCTGCGGCTTTGGGTTTTCCTTTGTTGGAGGCGGTGCCGTGCCGGGCACCAGAGGATCGAATCCATTGACGAAACCGGCCTTCACCGTGAAGTGCCATTTGCCGTTGATCCAGCAAAGCATGACCGACCACGGATGACGCCACTGCCCCACATCTTCCGCGAGAGACACGGTGGTTTCCTTGGCGCGGTGGATCAGCACGCCCGGACCCGCCTGCGCATGAAGCGCTCCTGCTGCCTTCAGTGCGGTATTCCAAGCCGTGGCCAATACCTTCATGCCGGGATGAAGAAGTGCCTGTTGTCGCGAAAGGCATGGCGAAGCGAGAAGTAGGAGATTTGCCGTGCGCCAATCGAACCGTTCTTGAGCTTGATGAGCATTGCCACCGGATGTCTTCCTTTGAACTTGTCGTCGGTTGCCGCAGTGCCCCCTGTGACCATGATCACGGCCTCCGGGTTCTTCTCGTCGATGCGCTTGGTTGCCTCATTGATGGTGACTTCCACGTAAACCCATGCCCGCCCGTCATTGAACTCCGAGGGCATGGGCAATGTCGGCGGGGAATCGCCCGCTTTTCCGCTGATTTTCACGCCGTCAATGGTCGGCTCGATCCCGTTCACGTAGCCCGCACCGACGATGAGTTCGTTGTCGTTGACCGGAGTGACGTAGAACGCCCCTACAAATGTCTGCGTTGGCACAGCCGCTTTGATGACTGTGCCTGTCTCCGACTTGATGAGGCGGATGCCCCGCCCTGCGGCGAGTTGCTGGCTTTTGAGCCACGGGAGAAACTTTGCCAGCCGTGGTTTGATGCGTTGGCCCGGACGCGCGAGAAGTTCTTCGAGTTCCTTAACCATCCAATGATTCGTAGATGTCTCTGGCGGCCTCTTTGGCGCCGGAGGATTTCTCGCCCGAGAGCATCCAGCGCCTTGTCACCTCCCACTGCTGACCTTTCTGGGTGACAACCGGAGGCAGCGTGAGCCAGAAGCGGTTGCCGGGTGAGGGGAGATTGCCCGGCGGGTTGTCGGTGATTCGACCCACGCTGGCGAACACGTCGCCGGGTATGGACGAGTAAACGCGCTTTTGCGACCACACGCCACCGAGTGCAAAGTATTCGCGCACTCCTCGCATTGGGTTGTCCATGAAGTTGGCTGAACCGCCGCTGCCGCCGAGTCCGCCCCCGGAGCCTGTTCCTTGAGGGATGTATTTTCCCCACGTGACCTCTTCGTTCTCGTCGAGAGTGCCGTAGTATTTCTTGAGCAGGTCGGCAAACTTCGGGTGTGTGCGAATGTCGGCCTGCTCGAAAGACGGCGACCAGTCATAGACGGTGCGATTTTCGTCGTCTCCGCCCCCGCCGCCACCGCCGCCCCCGCCGCCATCACTGCCCATGACTCCCTCGAAGACAGCGCTTGCAATGAACTTGCCGCTGTCCTCCTGACGCACGTCGTATCCCGTGCGCTTTGCTCCGTTGAACGAATCCGGAATTGCCCCTATGGCTTCGGAGAGGGTTTCTCCGTAGTAAGGCACACGAATGGTGACCGCACCGGTCTTCTCGCAGCTCAAAGAAAGTCCTGCCAGTTGCATGGTTATTACGCTTAGTCGAAAGCCTCGGCGTAGAAACGGCGTGGCGGGTTGGCCAGCAAGCTGCGGATGTCCGCGAGCAAACGGTTTGATTCCGCCTGCTTGCGCACCATTTCCTGCTGCGGTTGGCGGTCTTCGCCGAAGAAGCGTCCGCCGAGACCGACTTGGCGGAATGAATCTGCGACTTGCACAGGTGGTCGGGTAGCTGCGCCTCCAGATTCCTGGCGTAGTTGCTCCAACTCCGCCTGCTTGCGTCCGATCTCCGCTGCCGTGGCGGGGTCTTCTCCCTGGGCCTCTAATTGCTTGGCCACTTCACCCGCGCGCTTCTCCTGCTCGAGGGCTTTCACGCGCTCCTTATCCCCGGATGCTTCGGCAGCCACCTTCTCGGCCTCCAACATTAAGTCGCTGCGCATTTCGGCGAGTTGCTTTTGCTGCTCGGCGCGTCGTGTCTCCTCCTCGGACTGCCGCTTTTTGACTGCGAGCAACTTCTCCTCGATGGCCACAAGTTCCAAGAGTCGCTCCTTTTCGGCATCGGTAAGGTCTGCGCGTGCATTCTGTTCATTGATGTAGTCGGAGAGAGCCTGTGCGCTGGAAGATCCAGCCTGGCTGAGAAGTTTGCGCTCGGCATCGTCCGGGACCATGGCGTCCAATGCTGATTGTGCCCCCTTTTCGTCGCGTGCCTTCATAGTGCGTTCGAGTTCCTTGGCGAGTTCCTCAGCCCGCTGTTTACTTTCTGCCAAAGCCTGTGCGCGGGCTTTTTCGGCTGCATTCGCCGCAATGTATGCCTGAGGAATGTTTGCCAGCGTTTGCTTTTGGCGCTCTATCCAGCCCACTTGCTGCGAAAGCTGTTCCGCCACGGCGGCCAAGGCGTCATCGTCGAGGTTTTCAAACTCGTCGTTGAGATTTCCCAACCTGCGGCGTGTCTCTTCGACCTGGGAATCTAACTCTGCCATCAGGCTCTGACGTTCCTCCTCGCTCGATACCGCTTTTATCTTGGTCGCGTTGCCCGTGAGCAGGCGGGAGCTTTCATCACCCACGTTCTTTTGTGCCCGCGTGCCTTCTTGCATGCGGTTGAACTTTCCCATGACGGCCTCTATCGCCATGCCAATGGCCACGATGGCTGCACCGATGCCGGTTGAAATAAGCGCACCCTTCATGGCCACACCGGCTGCACGTGATGATGCAACCATTCCTGTGAAAGCGGAGCGTGCAGCCACGCCGACAGATGCCAGAGCAGCACGTGTCATGCCCATCGATGATGTGATTGCAGCCGCACTGCCTGCCGCAGCAGCTCGTGCTGAAACGGTCATGGTGGCAAAGGCGGCACGGGCGCTGGCGGCAAATGAAGCCAGCGTTGCGCGGGGGCTGGCCATGGCGGCGGAGACCGATGTGGCGGTGCCTGTCACCGACGAAGATATGGCTGTGGCTGTGGCGCGGGCTGAGGCACCCATGTTGACCATGGAGGCGCGGATCGATGCTGCCATTGAAACCATGGATGCTTGCGACCTCTGCGCAGCAGCGGAAACCGATGAGCTTACGGCTGCAGCTGCCTGTTGCGCGGAAGCTGTGACCGCTGCGAACGATGTGCGCGCGGCAACTCCGAGGGATGCTATGGCAGCGCGGGGATTTGTCATGGCTGCGGTGAGCGGGGCCAGCGCGGTGGCCAATGGAGTAAACGCTGCCCGGAGGTTCATTGAAATCGGCCCCATTGCGGCCGCCGAAGCCGCCGCGCGTTGGGCATCGCCAGCCACAGTCGAAAATGCCGCACGGGCTGTTGCGCCCATGGAAACCAGATTCGCCCGGGCCGAAGCCACGGCTGCTGACATCGACGCCATGGCCGCGGGGACTTGGCCGCCGGCAGTTATCACGGCCTGCGTGAGGCCGGATCTGCTGGCGAAGATAGCCGCGCCGAAGGTGGCAAACAGAGGTATGAGCGACTGCATCGACTTGGCCATGGAGAAAAAGCTGTTTGCCATTTGTCCCACGGATTGACCGATGCCGGTGAAATCCATCTTGGAAAGTTCCTCGAAGACGCCGAGGCCCGTTACCTCCGACATGAATCCGACAAAGAACTGATTCACCTTGCCGCCGAGGGCTTCGATTGCATCGCTGACCGAATCGAAACGCGCAGCGTTGGCCTGGAGCACGTTTCCGAGTTCGCCGACTTGTGCAGATGCAGTTTGAAACGCCTTGGGGTCGCGCAAGAACGCGAGCATCTCCACGCCGGAGCGCCCGAAAAGTTTGATGGCTGCCGCCGCACGGTCGGCTGGGTCGGGGATGGCGCTGATAACACGCGAGAGTTCGGTGAACTGGTCCTGCAGCGGCATCCGGCTCAGGGCCAAGGTATTTATCCCCAGTTCTTCCAGAACGCCTTTTGTTGTGACGCCGTCCTCGTTTACACCGGCCAGCGCTTTCTGAAAGCGAGCGATCATTGGTCCTGCAGCCTCCGCACCCATGCCTGCATTTTGCAGGGCTTGCCTGAGCACAACCAACTCGCTCACGCTGGCACCAGTCGAAGCGCTTAGGTCGCTTAGCTGGCCACCGAGATCCAGTGCTCCTTTCATCTGTGACATCACGGAGCTCACTCCGGCCATGGCGGCTCGTGCTGCAACGAATGCTCCGGTTATCCCCGCAGTGACGACCTGCAGATTGCGGATCTGGCGTTGCACGTTGCCGATGGCCCCAAGAAATGGCGCAGCATTAAGCTGCATGTCGGCGCGAATCGTGCTCATCGTCTGAATCCGGCCGAGCGGCCCGCCTTGCGCAGGATGTTGTCGACGGCGCGGTCAAGGGCGTTGGCCTGCACATCGAGAGCCCATTGGATTCGCCGCTTGAGTCCTGCAACTTTTGCCGCAAAGCCCACAATGTTTTCCATGCGGATATGCACCTTGGTGCGCGTCACGGTGACTGCGCATTTTCCTCCTCCGGTTCCGTGGCGCACGATCCATGCGGGAAGCCTTGTGCCGAGCTTTTCTGCCGAGGCATTCCATCCGGCTGCGAGCATTCCGACTTTCTTGAGCACATCGTTCGCGTAGGCCTTCTTTCGTGCGGCCAGAACCACGGCTCGGATGTTTGCCACGGCCCGCCTGCCACCGCGCACGCGCCCATTTCGACGGCGGTTGGCGTAGTGCCAACCTTTGATGCTCGGCACAGCCACGTCAGTTGGTTCGATCAGCGTCTTTCCAAGCTTGGTCTTCATTTCACTGATTCCCTGCTGGCGCATGGCGTTGAACTTGCGAAAGAGGCTTGGACTCAAGCCCACGAAGATGCTGTTCAAATCGCCCTTGATTGCGGCTTCGCCCCGCTTCTTGGATTCGGAGTCGAGCTTGCCTGTGGACGGGGGAGTGACGCTCGCGGCCCGCTTAATGAAATTTCGCGCAGCGGAGCGCAAAACCTCTTCGCTGTCCTTGAGTGTGGCAAGTTGGTAGGTGCGCATGGCCGCCTCCAGCCGCCGTGTATCAAAGCGGATCGTCATCGTCTTGAGGTGCAGAGTCAAAAAACGCTCTCAGCGGTTTCAATACAGCCGTATCTATTTCAGCGCGACGCACCGTCCAGACGTCGTTGGCCCGCAGGTTTGCGTGCTCGTAGGCAATCAGCCTTGCCAGCGGGAGTTCCCAGAGAATGAACGACTCCGACCATCCAGTGGCTTTGGCCAGCATGAAGACGCGCGAAGCGATCCATGCCGGCTCAATCAGTTTGGGGGTGGGGACTCCGGATCGCCCTTGGCGGGCTTTGGTTCCACATCAAATCTCACCGAAGCGAGTATTTCCCGGCTTTGCTCCAGTGCAGACTTTGCCCCGAGAAGCACGGCGAACGGAAGATTCTCACCCCACTCCAGCACGGCTTGCTGCCAAAGCGCCGGATTAAGTGCCATGCGTCGCACGGTTTGCAGAGGGGCGCAGTGGATATAGAGAAATGCCAGCAACTCGAACTCTCCGAGGTCCTCTATTGGTCTGTTGTCGATGAGAGCGCGGTAAACGCGGTTATTGGTCAGCACGCATATCGATGCGCTGCCGCCCGTCATTGGTCGCATTACCACATTCTCGGCTAGTTCCGCATTTTCCGGCGCCACGACCGATGACATTGCGGCCGCTTCGCGTTGCATAGTTTCAGTGTCCATAAACCTCCGTACAAATGGCCTCGATCTCCTCGGGGCCGAAGTTTGCTTTTTGCAAGAGTCGCCGTCCCTTGTTCTCGTCGCCGCCCATGACCAGATACGCCGTAGAGCGTCCGCGGCGGAATGCCACCAGTGGGCGTTTGTCCCGGATGCTGCGCACCAGCCTTCGGTAAGCTTCGAGGGCTTGGGCCATGTAGGCAATTGGGTGATCCGGGTTGGCGCGCTGCCACGCGGAATCCTTCATCCGCCGGATAACTTGCCCCGTGGTGAGGGATTCGGGCGGGAAATCCGGCCTAAACTCCACGGTTGTTTCCTCCAAGTTCCAAGCCGTCACCGTTTTCGGCGTGGCCTCTTCGGTTTCGATGATCCGGTTGAAATCGTAGATGGCGACTCCTGCAACTGCTGCTCCCGCAACGGCTGCTGTGTCAGCGCTGGCCACCGCCGCGCGGCGAGATGCGGCATCGTCGTTTGTTCCGGCGATTGTGTCTTTTACGATGTGGTAAATGCTCGGCTGCGTCATGAGGGTAAATGATCAGTGAGCTGCTTGTGCTCAGGTAGAGCTTGGGGCGTTCTGGAAGCTCACATTTGTTTCATCGAAGTCGTCTTGGTTCTGGGTGTGAGTCCTCTCGGTGACGATGGTCGTGCCGCCCGAGACGAGGGAAATTGCGGTGTCGAGATTGCCTCCGACTTCGTCTCCGGAGGTTCCCAGGATTGTGACGCTGCCGGAAATCATGGGATCGAAAGCTTGGGCCGCGGCAAAACCGCCGTCCTTGTTCTTTCGCACCACCTCACTGAGGCTTTTTTCCACCTCGAGGTTTTGCACCATGGTGTCGCTGGCCGAAGCTACGCCGATTTCGAGTGAAGCTGAGATTGGCATTAGAGTGATTCGTATCCTTTGTAGGTCACAGTTCCTTCGGGCGCTCCGTCGTTGGATTCGCTGATTTTTGCGCTCACCAATTTCAAGGTGCCTTCGCTAAACGCACCGGCGGCGACTACTGCGAGGCTGGGGGAGCCGATCACATCGAGCGTCACCTCCGTGGTCTTGAGCTTTCCGGCCAACAGCTTTTTGGTGACGCCGGTCTCGTCGCGGTAGTTGTAGGTATCGACCGACTCTTTTGTCGTCGCAGTCTTCACCGCCGTGTCGCTTGGTGCCGAAGTGCCGGATGGAAGGGGTCCGATGCCAAATGTCGCGGGCATGACTTGGTTCGGCGTGTCAACTGTGCGCGACGAGTGTTTTCTCCGTCGGCGCTTGGATTGCGGCTGCTTTTTCCGCCTTTTCCTTGAAGGCGAAACTTTCTGCCACGCCCCGGGCTGTCCAAATTTCGACGCGTCCTGCTTCGTGGTCGCCGGAGCGCATGGCCATGTGCAAGCGTGCTTTGGCCGCATCCAATGGCTCAGGTCCGTGGCTAACCTTGGTTTGCTGCCCAGTTGGCGTGAACATCGTGATGGCCGTCTGCATGTCCCAAAGGTGGAGTGTCAATTTGCGGCGAGGCCCACGGTCAGCGTTTCCCGGGTTAGCCAATAGTGATCCTCTCGGTCGTTCGCCTGCTCGTTGCGGAAGTGACCGCGCACCGGCGCAGGCACTGTTTGCAAGGCTTCGGACACCTGCTGCCAGTAACCTGAGTGAACCTGCGCCGACTGGTCCAGGGCATGCGTGCGCAGCGTGACAACGACGGTGCCACGATAAAAACCCGCGCCGAGGTGTTGGCACTCGTCACAGGAAACGACAACGAATGATTTCTCCTGCGGAAGATCCTCGGCGGAAAGCCCGGTAAGAACCGGGATGAGCAAGGCGCCTGCAATGTGGCCGGCGTAAGCCGCTTCCATCGCTGCGGTCGGACTCATACGGGCTCCATGGTCAGAATGACCAAAGGGTGCGGCGGACGTGAGACGAGGCGGATTACCCGGAAATGCTTGTCGTCGTAGGTGACCAGCGTGCCAACCACGGGTTTTGAAACAAGCCAGTCGCTGCGCAGCATCTTCACAGTGAAGTTGCCTGCGCTGTTGAAGCCGCCGGCCTCAAGCTCCAGGGAAAGCTCCGGTTCGGCCACCAGCGCAGAAAAATGCCTGTCGTTGATGCGGATCGGCTTGCCGAACTCGGCAAAGATCTCGACCACATCTGCGGCCATTTCATCGAAGATCGTCACGCCCGAGCTGGCGGTGTCAAAGTTGCTCAGGTTACGCCGGCGTAACCCTAAACGAAAACCCCTCCCGCGTTTCCACGAGAGGGGCTGCCGCTGTTGCCGTGCCCCGGACTAGGAAGGTTTGACCAGGCGGCGGATGCCCTGGCTCATCGCTGCTTTGTAGCCGTAAAGGCATTCGACGGTGACGAAGATTCGGTTCGAGCTGGTTTCGGTGTAGCGCAGGTAACCGAAGGTGAGGCCGGTCTCCGGATCGGTGACTGCACCCGCCTCTTCGTATTCGGCGACAGGAACCAGGTAGCGCATGGCGATAGCCATACCGCTCGGATGGGCCGCGAAGCCGACCAGATCCTCGCCGTTGTCGGGCAGGATGGTGGACGGAAACACGTCGAATCCGGCGATGCGCCGCAACTGCGCTTCAATCACGCCCGGAGTGGAAAGCGGGAGAATGAAGCTCTTGTTGACCACGTCATCGGTGAGGATGTTGGTGTAGTAGGCATCGTCGAGGATGAGGGCGCGATCGGTTATAGGCATCTTGACCGCGCTGCACGCCTCGCGAATTTCCAATGTCTTGCGGTAGGTGAAATCGGTGGCCGCAAAAGGAGGGATCGCGGGCGCCCCGAAGTTGGCCGCGGTGATTTCGGACAGGACGTCAGTAAGCACGTCCTCGGCCAACTGCTTGACCGCCGAAATGACGAGGTTGTCCAAGATCGGCAGTGCCGTCTCGGCCGCCTCGCGGGCGGTCACGTGAACCGTTTTGTATTTGTGACGGTTGAGGACGACCGGAACGACGGAAATGGTGGAGTCCGCGTTGAGGGTGTAGTTGCCGGTGAAGTCACTGGACTGGCTCGGTGCACCGATGACCGGGACGCGCACGGTGTCGAGCTTGTCGGCCGGTTCGGGGCTGAAGTTGGTCGAGAAGGCACGCAGGGGCGTGAGCCCCGACATGAACGGCTGGAGCGCGTTCTGCGCGACCTTGATGTCTCTGACGTTGGTGAGGGTGTTTGCCATGGTGATTACTTGTTAGAGGCTGCGAGGATGGTCGCTTTCTGTTGCGAGGTGAGCTGACGCCAGAAGGTGGTTTGCTCGGCGGGGTCGGTGATCGCGGCAAATTGCTCGGTGATACTTGGAGCCTTTGGTGCTTGCGGCTCGACAGATGCCGTGACGTTGGCCGGGGCCTGGTTGCCGGTCTCGGCAACGATTTCCGCGGCTCGTGCGGCCGCGCGTTTTTCAAGGTCCTGCTCGTGCGCCTCGAGGTCCTTGTTGCGGCTGGTGACGGATTCGATCGTCTGGCGGGCGGTGGCCAGGTCGCTGGCCAGTTGCTCGCGCTCGGCGCCGACCGCGGCGAGTTCCTGGGAGAGGGCCTCGGACTTGGCGGTGAGGGAGGTGATTTGATCGTTGGCCTCGGTTAGCAGAGATTCCTGTGCCTTGGCGTCTTCGGTGAGTTTGGCCAAGGAAGCCCGTGCTTCGGCCAATTCGGTTTCGAGTATGGTCGTGTCCATGGCCTCCGCTGCCGTGTCAACTTCGCGCACGTGAAGTTCGCGCAAACGGGCCATCACTTGGGCTCTGCCGTCGACCATGCCGCTCATGTTGAGGCGCATGGCGCGCCGACCGCTGAAGGTCTGGCCTTCCATCGCCTCGTCGGGAATTTTGCGTCCGCGGTATAGGACAGCCGTGCGGAAGTCGGCGGCAATTTCCTCGACCTCGCTCTGCAGCCAGTCTTTCTGCTCTTCGGTGAGCGAAGTGCCCGGAGTTCCGGCGCTTTTGAATTTGCCCGCCGCAAAAACTTCCATTTTGAGTCCGGCTTTGGCGAAGGCTTCGCTGGAGTCGACCACCGGCAATATCACGCCAATGGAGCCGACTCGGGCGCTGGGTGTCGCGTAGACCGCATCGCACTGGCTGGCGACCCAGTAGGCTGCCGAGCACATTTGGCCGGCGCTGAAAGCGTAGACCGTCTTGGCCTTTGAAGCTGCGGCAACCGCAGCTGCCAGTTCAGGAGTTCCGTTGACCGATCCGCCCGGGCTGTCGATGTCCAGAACGATGGCCTGCACATCCTCGCGCTCGGCGGCCTCGTTGACCGCCGCCATGACCTCCTCGGTGTCGGTGGCCCCAAAGACCAGTTGGTCGATGACGTCCGGGTTGCGCATCATCGGGCCGCGCAGAAGCACGGTGCCGATACCGCCTTCCACAGACAGGAGCTGCGACTCGGTGCGGAGCGTGGTCGGAACGCCTTCTTTGAAAAACGACTGGGCCGCGCTGTAGATGACCCCGAAGGCCTCGGGAGTGATCAGCCACGGCTGCTTGTGCAGCTGACTCAAGTTCACGGCCTAAGCCGCAATGTCAACTTTGGCGGCCTCGCCGGCGGGCTTCCACAGCATCTCCGGAGGCACGCCGTATTTGGCGGCCGTTTCCATGATGAGCTTGGCATCTTGAGCCCGGCGCTCGAGTTCCTCGCGGAAATCGGCGCCGAGTTCCTGGAAGTGATCGGTCAGAGTCTTGAGCCCCATCTCGACATCCGAGCGGTTCTGCTGTGCCTCGCGCCCTGCATCGACGGTGATGCGTCTGGGTGTTGTGCAGGAGATCCGCCACCAGTTTGGCAGTGGCGCCAGTAGTCCATGCTCGATGGCATCGGCGATGACAAAGGCCCACACCGGTTCGATCAGGCGGCGGATCAAGATCAGTTGGCGGAAGGAAAAGCGCCGATCGGCCTTGGCCACGATGAGCCGCACGCCAGCGCCTCCGACCGAACTTGAATCGGCGGCGAATTCGTAAGGCAAAACTCCAAGGGCCGAGTCGCGACGCAGGTGGTTCAGAAATCCCGTGAACGTGGGACTTGGACGATTGGAGACAAAAGTGTCGATGGATTCGTCAGGCTGCAGGGCCACGATTTTGCCGCCCATGATTTTTTGGAGGCTGGCGGGATCAGATGGCACGGCCGTGTCGGTCGGCGTGCCCAGGGAAAAGTCTGTGGAGTCATCGAGAAGTTCGGCCCGCGCAGTCTTCAGCACGCGCGCGATGTCGGCGTTGTCTTTGACCGCGTGCTTTTCCAAGGCCAGCAACTCCATCTCGTCGAGCACATGGTTGATGGAGTGCTGAATTGTCGGGGCGTTGCGCACAGAACTTGCCGACTCGGGCTCGAAAATGTGCAGCACGGATTCGGCGTTCACGTCGCGTGTGCCGGAATCCTCGAGAATGCGGTAGAAACGGGGCGAGCCATCTTGAGCCAGTCCCACGCCGTCCACCGTCTCGTCTGTTTCGTCGCCGATGCGATGGGATTCGATGAGCTGAAGTTTCGGGCGGCCACCTTGCCGCACTTTCATCACGAAGTATTCGCCGTCGATGTCGATGCCCCGGCAGATGAGCGACTGGCACTCCTCGAAGCTGAAGCGGCCAGTGACCTCGCAGCGCGAGGACCACCTGCGGAAATACTCCTCGGCCTGTTCGTTCCATTCGGGGCTGTTGCTCTGGGCTTGCGGCTGGATGCCGTCTCCGGTCGAGTAGATGGCCATATTGGCCACGATTTCGCGAACAAAGCCCGAATTGCGATGGAGGTAGCGGGAGCGCCGAACCAACTCACGGCGCACGTAAGGCGTGAGGTCGAGTTTGCCATCGCGGGGCACCGCGCCCGGCACGATGCCGCGGCGACGGGAAAAGTTCGCCGCATCGTAGGGAGAGGCCCAGGCCTTGGGCTGAAGCAAGGGCGGCAAAAGAAGCGAGGCAACCTGACGGAGTTTACTGATCATCGGTCAATGAAGGCGATGCGCGACTGGCCGATGCGGGCCGCTGGCGGATAAGATGCCGGAGCGAGCTTTCGCAGAGCCGACTGGCAGGCCGCGATCACGGTGTGGATCTCGTCGATGCGGCGCTTGGTGGCCGAGGAACCCGAGTCCGACCAACTGGCGAGAGTTTTGGTCAGTTCGGCTTTGTGGATGGAGAGGATTTCCTCCACCTCGGCGCGGGTGAACCCGATGGTGTAGTCGACAGTGGCCACCTTGAGCGCAAGGCCGGTGTCAAAGTTCGGTGATGCGGACGTAGGAGCGCACCAGTCGCGTCGGGCGGATTTTTCGCCAGACTCCGTCGCCCGAGCTGCTATCGCGATCGCCCTTTCCGTTGGTGTTGCCCTCAACAGTGATGATTTGATCCGAATCTGCCGACTGGTCCCTGATCACGATGCCGATGTGGCTGAAATCGAAGACTGCCAAGTCGCCAGCCAATGCGCGAGCTGAGCGCCCCAAGACGGGCAGGTTTTTGTCCTTTGCCCAGCGGATGAAATCGAAAGCAGCGGCGGTTTTCGGGCGCCATGCATTCAGGGGTTTATCGTTGCGCAACGATAAACCCTCTCTGACGGACAGATCTTCGAGCCACTTTTTGATAACCCAACACACAAATGCCGCGCACCACGGCCATGGGGCCGGCTTGAGCCACGTGGCGGACTGGTATTCGACAATTTTGGGACCGCGGTTGTTGCCGCCTACTTCACGGACTCCGATTTCTGCTGCTGCAATATTGGCGAGTTTTTTGCGAAGGCTCATGCCTCCGGTTCGGAGTCAACTTGAGCGTCTCCGGGTGGAGTGAACTCGCGGCCGATCATTTTCAGCATGACCGCCGCCACCACCTGCATGCATTCGCAGTCCCAGTAATGGTTCGGGCGCTGGCCGATTTGCTTCCAGCGCCATGTGCCGTTGACGTTGACCCGGTGCTCGCTCTCCATCTGGCCGAGGTAGTCGTCGTCGATGTCGTCCGGGACTTCCCAAGTCGGACCCTTCTCGGGGTTCTGATTGCGGCGGAGGCGTGAAAGGATGTCCTTCACGTTGAGGTTGGACCAGTAGAAGACCGATGCCTTCTTTTCGGCCGACAAAAGGACGCGTCGGCGAGGGGAGTAGAAGCGGTGGATGGCCCGGTTGCCCGAAAGCTTGTGGGAGAAGGTGGAGCGCTTGTCGCCGATGAGCGCGGTCCAGCCGTGGTCGGCGCAGTGGCGATACACTTCGTAGGCGTTGTGACCCGCGTCGAGAAAGACGAGGTTCGGATGGATGGCAAATCGCTCCTGCATAGTAGCGATGTCCTCGAAGGTGAGGATTTTCTCGTTCCACATGAGGCGGGATGAACCGGTGGCGCTCCATGAGCGAACGACGGCAAAGAGGTGATCCAGTTGCACGTCCACGGTCAGAATTCGCAGGAAGGCAGCGGTCTGAGCCGGTTCCGCCGGGCCGGGCACGATCTTGCCGGCTTTGCTCATGACGGCCTCGTCCTCCCAAACCTCGCCCCTGCGATATCCGGTGCGCTCGATCTCCAACTTGTAGTCATCAGCCATTTCCCGCCACGGGATGGCTAGGCGCTTTTGGTAGAACTGCTTGAGCGAGCTGAAATCGCCATGGCGCGCTGTGGCCTTGGCGCGCAGGTAGAGTTCGGCCAGAACGCCCCAGCTTTGGGAGCACAGTGCGTTCCAATGAAAGCCCGCATTTTCTGTCGATGCCTTCGGATTGGCGGCCACGTATTTGCCGCTGGCATTGAGTTCGCGGCGTTGGCGCTCGGTGTCCTCAAATGCCCGGCTGCATCCGGAGCAAAGGAGCACGGTCGTCTGGCGCACGGCCTGATAGTCCCAGTTGTCGTTCTCGTCGCGCGCCGACTTGCTCCACTCCACGTTTTCCCAGGAGAAGGGCTGGCGAAGAGAGCAGGTCGGGCAGGCGAAGGTCCATTGCCGCTGGTCGGTGGTCTCAAACTTGCGCTGCGTGTCGTCGCCCTCCTCGCCGGCCTGCGACATAAAAACGCATTTGCCGAGCCATCCGAAAGCGGTGACACGGGCCTCGGCCTCGGCCATGTGACCCGCCGGCCAGCGCCAGGTTTCATCGCCGATCAGCCAGCGGATCGAGCGTCGTTGGAGGTTTGTCTTGTTGTGCGCCCCGAGCACCCAGAGCGTCATGCCGTTGCGGAAATGAATCGTGTTGTTCTTTTTCTTGTGGCGGTTGCGC
>VEQL01000009.1 GCA_018883245.1 Chthoniobacterales bacterium | reverse complement strand
TCTCACCTGACGAGTTACGGAAGACGTTTCTGGCGAAGGAGAGGCTCGTCCGTTTGCTCTATCGGGCTGTCCAACCCGACCCGGCGGTGATTGAGTTCGCGCCTCGGGTCTATCTCTTGGCGACCCTTGCCGACACGATTCGGGAAAAAACAGGCGAGACGGAACAGCCGGATATTTCGCCAATAATGGAGCGCGTCAGGACGCTGCTCGACGAATCCATCGCCGCAGAAGGCTTCACCATCCAAGAAGGCACAAAGGGAGCGCGTCACGGGGTCATCGACCTGACGAAAATCGACTTCGAGAAGCTCGCGAGCAAGTTCAAGCAGTCGCGGCAGAAGAACCTCGACATCGAGAGGCTCAAGGTCGCCATACGCGGAATGTTGGAGCGAATGGTTCGGCTGAACCGGACAAGAGCGGACTTCCAACAGCGGTTTGAAGAACTCATTGCGAGCTACAACGCGGGGAGCCGCAACATCGACGAACTGTTCGAGGAGCTTGTGAAGCTCAGCAAGGACTTGACCAAGGAAGAAACGCGGCACGTTCGGGAGAATCTTCATCCAGAGGAGCTGACTATTTTCGACATCCTCACCCGTCCCGCCCCCGAACTGAGCGACAAGGAGCGCGATGAAGTCAAGAAAGTGGCGCGGGAACTACTCCTCAAAGTCAAAAAGCTTCTCAATCTCGACTGGCGACAAACGGCATCAGGACGAGCGAACGTGAAAATCGCCATCGAGGAAGCGCTCGATAGCGGATTGCCGCGCGCTTACGACAAGCCGATGTTTCAGGCAAAAGTCAAAGCCCTCTTCCAGCATATTTACGAAAGCGGAAGCGCGGCGTGACCATCCCTCGCGCTCGCCTTAGCCGGAACCATGCAGAAGAGTTTAACCACAGCCGTAGCGACAGACGCGCCTGATGGGCTTCCCCACCGCCCCATGCTGCGACATGGAAGCACGCAATATCGCCTCGGACGAGCGTCTCGATTGGCAAAAAGCACACAGCCCACCCACTCATTTTTCCTTCAAGTTTCAAGTTTCCGACTTCATCCTTCATCTCCGAACCTGGGGGTGTAGCTCAACGGTTAGAGCAGGCGGCTCATAATCGCTTGGTTCACGGTTCGAATCCGTGCGCCCCCACCACCACTCACTCTCTATGCCCACCTTCGACATTGTTTCCGAAATCGACCGTCAGGAGATCCTCAACGCCGTGGATCAGGCGCGCCGCGAGCTGGCCAACCGCTTCGACTTCAAGGGCTCGGAGGCCAAGCTTGAGATCGAGAAGGACGGAAACCTCCGTCTCACGGCCGAGGACGCTTCGCGGCTCAAAGGCCTGCGCGAGATCGCCGTCTCCAAATTGGCCAAACGCAACATCGATCTGCGCAATGTGGAGCAAAAGGATCCCGACATTTCCCCGCTCGGCCACGCGCGGCAGTTGTTCGTTTTCAAGCAGGGACTCGAGGGCGACAAAGCCAAAGAGATTTCGAAATTCCTCAAAGCTTCCGGGCTGAAAATCCAATCCACCCTGCAGGACAAACAAATCCGTGTGACCGGAAAAAAGAGAGACGATCTCCAAGCGGCCATCGCCGCACTCCGGGCCAAGGATTTCGGCGTTTCGCTTAACTACACCAATTTCCGGGACTGAAATTCGTCAGGCTTCGAGCACCTTGACGCCATAGCTCGCGGCCAAACGATCACGAGTCGCCAAACGAAGGTCCTCCACCAAGGCCTGCGCGATCAACATTCGATCGAATGGGTCGCGATGGTGCCACGGCAGGCGCCCAGCCAGCATGCCATGACTGCCGCGGATCGGAAGTTCGACAAAACGTGCACGCTCAACCGCTTCAAGCCAGTTGTCCGGCAACTCCAGTTTCCCCTGCGCGCGCTTGATCTCCAGTTCCCAGACCGAGGCCGGACTGAACCACACGTTGTTGGCTGCGGAACGAATCTCGCGCGCGGCGGCCGCGGATAATTTGTCCGGCGCAATCAAAGCCCAGAGCAGGGCGTGGGAGTCGAGCAAGATCCTCACCCATTCACTCCGCTACCCGCGGGGCTTCCGTCTTCTCGTCGCCGTAGAACCACCGCTCCACTTCTTTGTCTGGCGCCCAGCAATCAGCAGACTCCTTGGACTGTGAAGCAAGAAGGCCGAGCGGCCGATCACCACCGGACGCAGCCACGGGCACAAGTTGGATCATCGGCTTTCCCGCTTTGGCCACCACCACCGTCTCGCCTTTCACTGCCTCCTCAATCAAGCGAGACAAATGCGTCTTGGCTTGGTGTATGTTCAACACCTTCATTAGTCCAGCTTAGTTTAGTTCGATACAATGTCAACCGGCCATCTCCAATGTAATCCGGTCAAAAGCCCCCCTCGGATCATCCGCGCGCGAAATCGGGCGCCCGATCACCAAATGCGTAGCGCCCCCGCGCACGACGTCGGCGGGAGTGGCTGTGCGCTTTTGATCGCCGGCGTCCGCGCCTGCGGGGCGCACACCGGGAATGACCAGCAGCGGATCTTCGCCGAGTTCCGCGCGCAAAAGCGGCAATTCGAGTGCGCTGGCGACAAATCCGCGCACGCCGGCGGAATACCCCATCTTGGCGAGCCGCATCACTTGTTCTCCCACGCTGCCGTGGACGCCGCACGCCTCGAGCGTTTCGATGTTGGAGCTGGTCAGCACAGTGACGCCAAGGATGGTGAGAGCATCGCCCGCCGCTTCGGTTGCGGCGGCAGCCATCTCGGGTCCGCCCGAGAGGTGGATGGTGCAAAGATCCACGCCGAGTCCGCGCGCAGACTTCACCGCCGAGGCGACGGTGTTGGGGATGTCGTGCAGTTTCAGGTCGAGGAAAACGCGGGCGCCGCGGGCCTTGACAGCCTCAACCGCCGCCGGACCCGCCGCGGTGAAAAGCTGCAGGCCGACCTTGTAGAATCGGGCGCGACCCTCGAGCCGGTCCATCAATTTCAAGGCATCGTCGAACGAAGGCTCGTCAAGCGCGACGATGATTTCCGCTTGGCCGTGCGAGGAGGATCCGTGGATCATGCGTCGCAATGCAAATCCTTGCGCCCGCCAAAATCAACCTCAACCTGCGCGTGCTCGGCCGCAACGAAACCACGGGGTTCCACGACATCGAGACTTGGATGGCTCCCCTGTCGCTTGCCGACGAGCTGCGCGTTGAGCCGGATGACAAGCCGGGCATCAAGCTCGTTTGCAGCGACCCGCAGCTGGACAACGGGGCAGGCAACCTCGCCTGGCGGGCGGCCGATCTTTTCTTCCGCCAGACCGGCCACGCGGGCGGCGCGGCGATCGAGTTGCGCAAAAACACACCGCACGGGGCAGGCCTCGGAGGCGGGAGCAGCGACGCTGCCGCGGTGCTTTTGGCGCTGAACGATGCGGCGGGACGTCCGCTCGACACGGCAGCGCTGGAAAAGCTGGCCTCGCAAATCGGGTCGGATGTCGCGTTCTTCATCCGCGGAATCGCCGCCATGGCGCGGGGTCGCGGCGAAATCCTCGAACCACGCCCTCTGCACACCGCGCTCGACCTTTTGCTGATCAAGCCGCCCTTCCCCGTGGAGACGGCTTGGGCCTACGGTCAATGGCAGTCCGCGAACAAGGTCCCCGAGGAATGGGTCGCGCCGCAACTTCACGACGGGATCGAGATCTTCAACGACTTGGAACGCCCGGTCTTCGCCAAGTTTATCACGCTGGCCGCGATGAAACTTTGGCTGCTCGAGCACTCGCTCGTCGCTGCAGCAGGCATGTCCGGATCGGGATCGTGCATGTTCGCGATTCTCCGCGACCCCCGCGGCGCGGCACAACTCGCCGCGGATGCTCTCGCGGAATTCGGCACGACCTACTGGACGTGTGCTTGCCGGACCGTGGATGCAGGACAAGTCCTTGGGGATTGACCGCACCGCGCCATCCCGCAAGGCTGGCGCCGTCATGTCCCTCCGCGACATTCGCACCGATTATCCGCGCGGATTCCGTGCCAGACGGGGCCTGAACTGGTCGTCGCTCGGCCTGATGTATGCGGCTTATTACATGTGCCGCTACAACTTCCGTTTTGCGACCCCGGGGATGCAGGAGGAGTTCGGGTTCACCACAACCCAGATCGCGGACATGCTCGCCATCTGGTCGCTGACCTACGGGACCGGGCAACTCGTCAACGGGCTGCTTACCGACCGCATGGGTGGCAAACGGTCGATGAAAATCGGCGCTTTCGGGACTATCGCCGTCAATCTCCTCATGGGCCTGGCGCCTCTGCTGGTCATCGGCGGCGCACTCGCCGCAGCCGCGAGGTTCGTCTTTCGCAGCGACGTGATCGACCCGGCGTTCGCCGCGATCGCCGTCGTGTGGCTGGTCAACGGATGGTTCCAGTCGTTCGGCGCCCCGGGCATGATCAAGATCAACGCCGCATGGTTCCGCCGCACGGAACGCGGAACGTTCGCCGGAATTTTCGGTTTCATGATTCAACTCGGACAGGTGGTGAGTTCGAAAATCTCCCCTGCCATCCTGAACGGAATATCGCTCGGCATCCTTGTCATAGCGCCCGGCCAATGGCGCTGGCTTTTTATCATCCCGCCCCTCGTCACGCTGGCCGCTGCGATTTTTATGATTATGGCGGCCAAAGCCACGCCGGAGGAGGCCGGGTTCCACGGCGTGATCCGCGACGAACTCGACGATTCTGCGGGTGTCACCGTTTCGCTGAAGGAATCGTTCAAAACCATCTTCACCCACCCTCTGGTCTGGTTCTATGCCTGCGCCTACGCATGCACCGGCGCGGTCCGCACAAGTTCCGACCAACTCTCCATCCTTTACTTCCAAGAACAGCTCGGAATGAACATGAAGACAGATATTCCGTCCACGGTGGCGTGGACGCTGGCGGCGATGCCCATGGCCGCCGTGGGCGGGTCGCTCGCGTCGGGATGGATTTCCGACAAATTTTTCGCGGGCCACCGTTCGCCGGTCGCCATGGTTCTGTATTTTCTCGAGGCCGTGGTGATCGGCATTGCGGCCTTCCTGTTGATGAAAGGCTTGGTGAGCCCGACGCCCGCGGGAGTGTTGGCAGGCTGCGCCATCCTCATCGTCATTTCGCTCACGGCCAATTCCACCCACTCGATCGTGGGGAGCGCCGCCCCCATGGACATCGGCGGGAAAAAGATGGCCGGCTTCGCCGCCGGCGTCATCGACTCCTTCCAGTATTACGGCGGAGCGATCTCGCTTTTCATCACCGGACGCGTGCTCGACGCCACCAAGGCGGACTACGGCTGGCTTTTCTGGTATGTGATCATGGCAAGTTTCGGCGTGATGGGAGGCATCGCCATGCTGCTCGTCATGCGAAAACACAAGCGAATCCAAACCGCGACTTCATGAAACTGCTCGCCCTACTCCTCGCCTCCGCGCTCGCCGCAACCCCGCTGTCTGCCCAACCGCAGCCCGCCGGCGCACTGCGCATCGTGGGATCGAACACCTTCGGGGAAACGCTCGGACCCAAATTGATCGCGGCTTTTTCCAAAACATCCCCCGGCATTGCCGTGACTCTCAAACGTCCGGGCTCGGCAGAAGGCCTTGCCGCGCTGATCGCCGGACAGGCGGACATTGCGACGACCTCGCGGACGGCCACCCCGTCGGAGTTGGCCGCAGCGAAATCGGCCGGGGTTCGTCTGCAGCCTCAAACCATCGGAAGCTACGGTGTCTGCGTCATCGTCAACGAATCGAATCCGGTCCTCTCGCTCAAGCCTTCGAAAGTGAGGGACATATTCACCGGCAAGATCACCAACTGGAAGCAGGCGGGTGGCCCGGACCTGCCGATACGCACATTCATCCTCGATGCCGCGACCGGCGCACGCGCCGGCTTCCAGATACTCGCCATGGGAGGCAAGCCCTACGCCGAATCCGCCCGGGCTTTGCGCGACTACAACGCCATTGCGAGTGCCGTCGCCGGGGATCCGTCGGCAATCGGTTACGCAGGATTCGGATCGCAGCCTTCCGGCGTCCGCGCGCTGCTCATCAACGGCGAACCGCCCAATAGCGCGGCGGTTTACGAGCAGGTCTATCCCTACGCAAGCCCGCTTTATCTTTACACGCTTGAGCGCCGCGAAACTCCGGCGGCCAAAAAGTTCATCCGCTTTGTGCTCTCGAAAGAGGGGCAGCGCGTGCTTCAAGACGCCGGTTATGTTCCGCGACTGCCGCGACCGCCTTCGGTCAGGCCGTCCCTGGCTCCCTGACACGGTCGCCCGGTATTCCATCTTATTGGCGGATTGCGGTGTTTGCCTGAGGGTTATCTGCGCTAGGCTTCGGCTCCATCGCGATGATCCTCATCCGCGACATCAGCGCCGAACGGCGCGATTGACTTTTCAATCCAGCCGCAAACGCACGCCTCAACTTTTTTATGCTTACTGTCTCTCAAGTCACCAAATCCTTCGGCGGTCGCACCCTTTTCGAGGAGGCCTCGCTGCAGATCAACCCAGGCGACCGCATTGGACTCATCGGACCCAACGGCGCCGGCAAATCGACCCTCTTCTCCCTCATCCTCGGAGAAAACTCCCCCGACGAAGGTTCCGTTTGTCTCCAGCGCGGACGCACCGTCGGCTTCCTTCCGCAGGAGAGCGCACCTTCCGGTGACGAAACCGTCCTGCAACTGGCCACCAGCGTCACTCCCGCGATGACTGCCGCCTACGCCGCCCTTCGCGGATTTCCCGACGAGCATTCCGCCGAGCACCATGAAGCGCACGACGTCTTTCTCGAGCACGACGGCTACAACCTCGAAGCCAAGGCCAAACGTATCCTGGCGGGCCTCGCGTTCCGCGAAACCGACCACCACCGCCCGGCCCGCACCATGAGCGGCGGATGGATCATGCGCGCGCATCTCGCCCGACTCCTCGTCATGGAGCCCGACCTCCTCATGCTGGATGAACCGACCAACCACCTCGACCTTGAGACCCTCGGCTGGTTCCAGAGCCATCTCGCCAATTACTCCGGTGCGCTCCTCGTTATCTCCCACGACCGCGCGTTCCTCAACGCCATCTGCGACGGAATCGTGGAAATCTCCCGCCAGCGCCTCCACCGCTACCGCGGGAATTACGACGACTACCTTGTCGAGAAACGTGCCCGCGACGAGCAATACCTCGCAGCCTACAAAAACCAGCAGCGCGAGATCGCCCACCTCGAAGATTTCATCAACCGCTTCCGCGCCAAAGCCAGCAAGGCCGCCCAAGCCCAGGAACGCATCAAACAACTCGCGCGCATCAAACGCCTTCCGCCGCCGGAAAACGCCGAGGCCACCGTCAAATTCCGTTTTCCCCAGCCGCCGCGCAGCGGCCAACGCACCATGGTCCTCGAAAAGGTCCGCCAGGCCTACGGCGAGCATGTCGTCTACGAGGAACTTGACCTCACGATCGAACGCGGACAACGAACTGTCCTGGTGGGCCCCAATGGCGCGGGCAAATCCACTCTCCTCAAAATCCTCGCCGGCCTCCTCCCGCTCGAAGCCGGCACCCGCACCGAGGGTCACAATGTCGGCGTCGGTTACTTCGCCCAGCACCGCACCGACGCCCTCGACGTTCGACGGACCGTTCTCGAAGAAGCGGCGGACAGCGCCACCGGCGTGAGCGAACAAGCCATCCGCACGGTCCTAGGCTCCTTCCTCTTCCGCGGCGACGACGTCTTCAAAAATGTCGGCGTCCTCAGCGGCGGGGAAAAAAGCCGTCTTGCCCTCGTCAAACTCCTCCTCCGCCCCCCGAATCTCCTGCTCCTGGACGAGCCGACCACCCACCTCGACATGGCGAGCATCAACGCTCTTGTCGCCGCGCTCCAACCCTATGAAGGCACGCTGGTTTTCGTCAGCCACGATGTCCACTTCATCCGCTCGCTGGCGACGACCGTCCTCCACATCAATGCTGGACGCCTCACGCCTTACGCCGGCGACTACGACTACTACCTCGAAAAAACCGGCGCCGCCTCCGACCGCGGCGGACTCGTCGCCGCCCTGCAAAACCATCGTCCCGCTGAAAAGCCGGCGACACCCGCCGAAAGACCGAAACTCGGGCTCAAAGAAATCAAACAACAACGCCGCGCCGAAGCCGAAGCCCGCAAAGCCGCGACTGCCGCCCGCCGCGCCTCGGAGTCACGCCACCGAGAACTCGAACAGCGCATCATCGCCCTGGAAACCCGCCAGCGCGAACTTGCCGCCATCCTCGAAACCGCCCCCAACGACGCCACCTCATTCCCGCTCCATCGCGAACTCGCCGACGTCACTGAAGAACTCGAACAGGCCAACGAGGAGTGGAACAACATCGCCTCAACCCTCGTCAGCGCTTGAGACAATGGAGCACCGCCGCCGCCCGCGCTACCCCGGAAAAAATCCGCGGCGCTTCGAGCACAAATACAAGGAACTCGATCCGGAGCAACACCCGGACACGGTTGCCAAAGTGCTCGCTTCCGGCAAAACACCCGCCGGTTCGCACGTCCCCATCATGGTCGCGGAAATCCTCGATGTCCTCCAACCGCGGCCCGGCGAGTTTGCGGTCGATTGCACGCTCGGGCACGGGGGTCACGCGCACGCCATCCTGGAGCGGATCCAGCCCGGCGGACATCTGCTGGGACTCGATGCCGATCCGCTCGAATTGCCGCGCACGGAAGCGCGGTTGCGCAACGGCGGCTTCGACTCCGGTCAACTCGCCGTGATGAAGTCGAACTTCGCCGGACTGCCTGCCGCCCTGGCCAAACTTGGACGCTCCGGCGCCGATCTCATCCTCGCCGACCTCGGCGTTTCGTCGATGCAGTTGGACAACCCGCTCCGCGGATTTTCCGCCAAATCCGAAGGCCCGCTCGACATGCGAATGAACCCGACCCGCGGCCTCTCCGCCGCCCAGTGGGTGCAAAAAGTCTCCTCGCAAAAACTCGCGATTATTCTTGCTGAAAATTCGGATGAGCCGCACGCCGCAGCGATCGCCCATGCCATCGCCGGACAATCCTTCGCCACCACCCTGGATCTCGCCACCGCCATCCGCCGCGCACTTCCAACTGCGGGCGCTGACGAAATCGACCTCTCCGTGCGCCGCGTCTTCCAAACCATCCGCATCGAGGTGAACGAAGAATTCAGCGCCCTCGACACATTTCTGCGCGTCTTGCCCCGATGCCTGAACCACGGGGGCCGCGTCGCCATCCTCACCTTCCACTCCGGCGAAGACCGCCGCGTGAAAAAGTCCTTTCAAGCCGCGCACCGCGAAGGCCTTTACCGCGAAATCTCCCGCCGTGTCCTCCGCGCCTCCCCAGAAGAACGCCGCAACAACCCCCGTTCCACACCCGCCAAACTGCGCTGGGCCATCCGCTCCATGTAGCGGCGACGCCCCCGTCACACACTTTTCGGAAAGCATGGACCGAGATCCGGCGCGTCCCTACCTCGAAGCCACGAAATCCCCCGCAATCCTTGTTGCCGCGTCACGCATCGTCATTCGGCCCTCCGCCACGGACACGCCGAAATTGCCGACATCCTTGCGAACAACAGCGCTCTCCATCATTCCCGCCAAGACCTGCTCCCGCGCAAAATCGATCAACCCCTCCTGCACCTGACTCAGCCGCCGGACGTCCCACTCGCCGGACGTTTGCATCTCCACGCGAAACCGCTCGACCAGCTTCCAAACGTCCGCAATCCCGTTTCCCTTCAGGGCCGAACATGTCAGCACCTCCGGCCTCCACCCTGCCGTTGCCGCTGTCAGAAAATGAAGCACCTGCGCCAGCTCGAGCTTGAGTCTCTCCGCCGCGGTCACATTTTCCCCGTCGGCCTTGGTCACCGCGATACCGTCCGCCATCTCGACAATACCTTTCTTGATGCCCTGCAAATCATCCCCCGCGCCCGTCAACGCCAGCAGCAGGAAAAAGTCTGTCATGGATCTTACCGCAATCTCGCTCTGCCCCACCCCGACCGTTTCCACGAGGATCACATTGTATCCGGCGGCCTCGCAAAGGGTGATCGTTTCCCGCGTCTTGCGCGTGACGCCGCCGAGCGCACCTCCGGAAGGCGAAGGACGGATGTAAGCCGAGGGATGGCGCGATAACTTTTCCATGCGCGTCTTGTCGCCGAGGATGCTGCCACCGGAGATGGCACTGGTCGGATCGACGGCGAGCACGGCCACGCGGTGGCCCTGCTCGCAGAGATGGAGCCCGAATGCCTCGATGAAGGTGCTCTTGCCGACCCCCGGCACGCCGGTGATTCCCACGCGGACGGAAGAATTTTTCACCGCCAACAGCAGACGCATCAGCTCGGCCGCGGTCTGCGCGTGACGCGTCGAGGTGCTTTCGACCAGCGTGATCGCCCGCGCCAGAACGGACGTGTCGCCAGCGGATATCCCCGCCGCATAGTCCGCAGCGGGAAGGACATTGGTGGTTTTCGGATTCAATGGATTGGTGGGACGGCAGTTGCCCGCCCGGCAGACGGTTCCATGGATCGGGCGGAATGCGTCAGACCGGAGGCAGCCCGGAAAGCGCCGCGGCGATCTCTTCCTCGGGATACTCGTAGTTCTGCAACCGGCCCGCAAGGTAGTCCGTGTAGGCGGCCATGTCGAAGTGGCCGTGACCGCAAAGATTGAACAGGATAGTTTCCGCCTTTCCTTCCTCGCGGCAGCGGTGCGCCTCGGCGACAGCCGCAGCCACCGCATGGTTGGCCTCCGGCGCGGGCAGGATGCCCTCGGTGCGCGCGAAGAGGACACCTGCGGCAAAGGAGTCGAGTTGCTGCACGTTGCGCGCCTCGACCCAACCTTCGTTGACCACATGGCTGACGAGCGGCGCCATGCCGTGGTAACGCAATCCGCCGCTGTGGAACCCCGGCGGGATGAAGCTGCTGCCGAGCGTGTGCATTTTCACGAGCGGCGTCATCTTGGCGGTGTCACCGAAATCGTAGGCGAACTTTCCGCGCGTGAGGGACGGACAGGCGGCTGGCTCGACCGCGATGATCCTGTAATCCTCTTCGCCCCGGAGTTTGCGCCCGAGGTAAGGGAAGGCGATGCCCGCGAAATTGGATCCGCCGCCCGTGCACCCGATGACGATATCCGGATCGTCACCCGCCATTTCCATCTGCCGGAAACTTTCCAAGCCGATGACGGTTTGGTGCAGGAGCACGTGGTTGAGCACGCTGCCCAGCGCGTATTTGGTGTCGGGATCATTGGCTGCGACCTCGACCGCCTCGGAGATGGCAATGCCGAGCGAACCGCGGCAACCGGGGTCCGCGGCGAGGATGGCGCGCCCGCAGTCGGTTTCGTTGCTGGGGCTGGGCGTGACTTTCGCACCGTAAGTTTCGATGAGCGCACGCCGATAGGGTTTCTGATCGTAGCTCACGCGCACCATGAACACCTCGCACTCGAGACCGAGGAAATTGCAGGCCAGGGCGAGCGATGAGCCCCACTGGCCCGCTCCCGTCTCGGTGCTGAGCCGTTTGACGCCCTCCTGCTTGTTATACCAAGCCTGCGGGATGGCGGTGTTCGGCTTGTGCGAACCGGCGGGACTCACGCCCTCGTATTTGTAGTAAATCTTCGCCGGAGTCTGCAGCGCCTTCTCGAGGCGACGGGCGCGGAACAACGGAGACGGCCTCCATTGACGAAGAATTTGCGCCACCTCGTCCGGGATCGGAATTTCCCGCTCGGACGACATTTCCTGCTCGATGAGAGCCTGCGGGAAAAGCGGAGCCAGATCTTCGGGCGACAGCGGCTTGAGGGTTCCGGGATGAAGCGGGGGCGACGGCGGCGACGGAAGATCGGCCACCAAATTATACCAAGCGCGGGGAAATTCCTTCTCGGTCAAAAGATATTTGATGGTATCGCTCATGCCGCATTCGATATTAGCGGCTGGCGCGCGCGGCGGAAGCTCCGATCATCGCGGCAAAGCGTCCTGGTAAACTGCCGCTGCCTCGGTTGCGGCGCGGGCAACAGCGCGGCGCAGCTCCGCGGGCGAAAGCACTTCCACCTCCGCCCCCCAGCCTAGGATCCACTGACGCAGGTCCGGCGAAATGCCTACGCGCATCTCGAGCAATACCCCGTGTTTGTCGCGGACAACTTTCTGCGAAGGGTGCCACGTCCGTTCGCCGATAAGCCGCGCCGCAACCCCGCGAAAGCGCAGTTTCACCGGCTTCGCATTCCGCCCCTCGAACACCGCAAAACTTCCTTCGAGAATTTTCGCCAAGGAGAAATCTTTCGGGCGGCGGAAAGTCTCACCGGTGCGCTCCACATCGGAAACCCGGGGCAGCGCAAAAGTCCGCACGGCTCCCCGCGCCCCGTCCAGGCCGAAGAGATACCATTGGTTTTCGATGTATCCGAGATGATACGGGCGCACCACGCGGCGTTCGGGCTTCTCGCCCGCTAGCTTGTGGTAGGCGAATTCCACTTCGGCTCCGTCGAGAACCGCTTGGGCGAGAACGTCGAAAACGCTCATGTTGGAAAGACCGATTCCACCTCGGCGCACGGACAGCGCCTGCTCAAGGTCGTGCCAAGCGACTTCCATTCCGTCGCCGAGCGACTGGCTGAGCTTGCGGAAGGCCCCGGCAAGAGGGCGCTCGAACGGCGTCCCGCGAAACTGCTCCAGCGACTGCTGGGCGAGAAGCAGCGCCGCGACCTCGCCCTGCGACACTTTCATCACCGGAAAATCTTTGACCGGCGCGGTGTAGTAAAAGCCGTGCTTCACGGCATCGTATTCCAGCGGCAGACCCAAACGATCCCGCATGAACTCGATGTCCCGCATGATGGTCTTCGACGACACTTCCATGTCGTCGGCCATGACGCGGCAGTTGGGAAAGCCGCCCGCAGCGAGCTTTTGGTGAATTTTCCACATGCGCTCCATGGGTGGCCGGCTTGCAACTTCCCGCACCGGCTTGGGCGGACGCGAATTGTGGGAACTTTTCCGGGGCATAGGACAGCGAATGTCCTATGCCTTCGCCCAAACTCGCGGGCGATGAAAGCAAAAAAATACCTCGAACGCGCCAGCCGAAACCATTCCCGGGAGGATGTCTTGCCGCACCAACTCGGAACTCACCTCTTCGCCATGATCCGCCGCAATCTCGCGATGCGCGGAAGGGTCAATCCCCAACCGCCGGTGCAAACAACCTTCGCGTTCTGAGCGCTGTCAGGCGCCGAGAACGGAAACAAAAGCGTAGGCAGCCGCAATCACGGCGACGGCCGCAATTCCCCAAGCCGCCATCCCCAAAGTATCCTTGGGAGCCACCGGGCGCGGCAAGGGAGAGAGAGGGCGGAAGTTGTCCGGCGCGCCGGACCCCACCTGCGCGGGGGGCGCTTCCACGGCTGGCTCCACCTCGGGAATTTCGGGACTGGCAACGGGCTCCATGAAGACGGAGCGCACATTGCCGAAATAAACTTCGTCGCCTTCGCTCAAAGGGCTCTCGCCGGTCACCCGCTCGCCGTTGACAAAAGTTCCGTTGGTAGAGCCGAGATCGCGCAGCACCGCTGCGTCGTCTGCCACCACGATCTCGGCGTGGCGGCTGGAGACCGAGCCTTCGTCCAGGGCAACGTCATTGTCCCCGAGCCGACCAACCGTGAGGCGGCTGCCCACAAACTCGTGGGTCGTCGGGCTGTTCTCGGGGAAATAAACCGTCAGGCGCATTTGCAGGTGAAAATATCAACCCTTCGCGCCTTCATCAACGAGTTTGGCGAACTGGTCGAAGAAGTATTCCGCATCGTGCGGGCCCGGAGCGGCCTCGGGATGGTATTGCACGCTGAAAACCGGAACCGATTTGCTTCGCAGACCCTCGACGGTCCCGTCGTTGAGGTTGATGTGCGTGACCTCGACATCCTGCGGCAGCGAATCGGCATCGACAGCGAACCCGTGGTTTTGCGAAGTGATGGAAACTTTGCCGGTCCTGAGATCCTTCACCGGCTGGTTGCCGCCGCGATGGCCGAACTTGAGCTTGAACGTTTTACCGCCAAGCGCGTAACCGAGGATCTGATGACCGAGGCAAATTCCGAAGATCGGTTTCTTGCCGAGCAGAGCCCGTATGTTTTTGTGGATGTAGTCAAGAGCCGCGGGATCGCCGGGCCCGTTGGAAAGGAAAATACCGTCGGGATCCGACGCCAGAACCTCTTCGGCCGAGGTGTCGGCGGGGACCACCCGAACCGCCAACCCGCGCTGACGCAGACCACGGAGGATGTTGCGCTTCATTCCGAAGTCGTAGGCGACGACACGACGGCGCACCGGCGGAAGTCCGCCGAAAATATTGCCTGCCGCATCGCGGGCGTTCCCGGCCTCGAGATCTCCGGCTTGGGCGAGTTTCCAAGGACGACTGTCGGCCCCCGCGGGATCCCAATCGAAGGCCTTCTTGGGCGTGACCTCGCGCACAAAATCCATGCCGACGACTCCGGCGCCTTCCTTCGCAATCTGCACGGCGCGCTCCGCCGTGACGGGCTCGGTCGTAAGGCACGCCTTCATCGCGCCGAGTTCGCGCAGATGCCTTGTGAGCGCACGCGTGTCGATCTCCTGGATGCCCGGAATCCCGTAGCGGCGCAGGTAAGCGTCGAGTGACTCCTCGGAACGCCAGTTGCTCGGGACATCGCTCAACTCCTCGATGACAAATCCGCGCACTTGGGGACCGTGACTCTCCTCGTCGAGCGCGTTCACGCCGTAGTTGCCGATGTGCGGGCTCGTCATGGCGACGATCTGGCCGAAATAGGAAGGGTCGGTGAGCACTTCCTGATAACCGCTCAAGGAAGTGTTGAAGCAAATCTCCCCCGTCACAGTGCCGGATGCTCCGAACGCCTCACCGTGAAAAACCCGCCCGTCCTCAAGTGCCAAAAGTGCCGTCATGATCGGACGCCTTTTGTATCCACTATGCGCGGACCCCGCAAATCCCAAAGCGATGCACCCTGTGGCGACAACATAGCCGCTGCAAATGCCAAAAAAAGAAGCGCCCCCCGCTCGCACGGGAGGCGCTCCATGAAAGTATTGCCCCGGGTGAGCCGTCACGGCCCAATTCCCGATCCCTTGGATACAAGGGCGGATGACCGCCACGGCGCGGCGCGGACTTCCAATCAAGGCATGTCCTTGCCAACCGCAGCTCAGCCTCCTGGGATTTGTTAATACGGTTCGGGGCTTGGATCGTTTACTCGAACTCTCCAGGGCAAATCGGCTTCGGCGATGCGAAAGATCTTATCCGCGGAAGACGGCACCCAACTCCGCTTTCGCGTGATCGCGCAGCGTCTCGACTGCACGATCCACTTCATCGGACGTCAATGTCCGCGCCTCGTCACGGAATGTCAAGGTGACCGTGACCGAGCGCAAATCAGGCGCCAATTTTGCCCCGCTCTGATCGACAAAAACGTCTTTCAAACCGACCGATTGAAGGTGCGGCGCTTTCGCTCCGACCAAAGCACGGTCGATCGCCGCGTAGGGAGTGGCGCGCGGGAGCAAGAGCGACAGATCGCGTTCGACAGCAGGAAATCTCGGCAGCGGCCGAACACGAATCGCGGGGACTGCGGACTGCAACCAACCGTCGATCACAAGTTCCGCGTAGTGGACTGCCTCCTTCGCGTCGTGACTCTCCGCCAGCACACGCGGAAGGCGCCTGATAAAACCATCAACCCCGCGTGCGGAAACTCTGAGCGCAAGTCCGGTCTCCGGCGCGAATTCCACATCGCCGAGGGCCTCGCGAATCGCACCCTTGAGATCAAACAAATCACTGCCTTGGCCCGTGCACACCAGAGCCAGCGCTGTCCGCTCTTCGACACCGGTGAGTTGGAAAACCGTGCCGAGTTCGAACAAGCGCACGCTGCCGGCGCCGTGCCGCATGTTGCGAGCCAGCGCTTCGAGCAGTCCGGGCAACAGCACCGGGCGAAGCAATGCCTGGTCGGCGCCGAGCGGGTTGGCGATCCGCACGGCACCCTCCGCCGCCACGCCCGCGCGTTGCAAACCCTCGGGTGAAACAAAATGCGAAGTGCGCGCCTCACTGAAGCCTTGGGCACGGAGGCGTTCGCGGAGCCTTTCCGCATTGTCGTGACGCAAATCCGCACCGCTCATCGGCGCGGGAAAACCGCGCAGGCGGGAGGGAACGCGCTCAATGCCGGCCACGCGGATCACCTCCTCGGCGAGATCGACGGGGCGCGCGAGATCCGGGCGAAAACTCGGTATGGTCCATCCTGCCGATGATTTGACGAGCCCGAGCCTATGGAAAATGGCATCCATCTCCGCGTCGGCGATTTCGGCGCCGAGAAGCGCGCGACACCGGGCCGGGTCGAAAGAAATCACGCGCACCGGCGAAGGATCATCCCCCGCGACGAGCGTGTCGGTATCGGCAGATCCCCCCGCAAGCGAAATGATAAGTTCCACGGCCCGGCACGAGGCGGCGAGAACGCCCGCCGGATCAACGCGGCGCTCGAAGCGGTAGCTCGAGTCGGTTTGCAGCCCCAACTCCCTCGCGGTTTTGCGAATACGCGCCGGCTGGAACCAAGCGCTTTCGAGCAAGATGTCGGTCGTCGCCTCCGTGACACCCGTCTCGAGTCCGCCAATGGCACCCGCAAGCGCCACGGGCTTGCCTTGGTCCGCTATGACAAGATCGGTATCGCGCAGCAAAATCTCGCCGCCATCGAGTGTCTTCAACTTTTCGCCAGGCGCCGCGTTGCGGACGACGATTGCGCCGGAAAGCTTGCCCAGATCGAAAGCGTGGAGCGGTTGGCCGGTCTCAAGAAGGACGTAGTTGGTGACGTCAACGATGTTGTTGATGGGACGAAGACCCGCCGACGCAAGCCGGTCGGCGAGCCACTGCGGGCTGGGACCAATCTTGACTCCGCGGATAACGCGCGCCGTGTAATAAGGGCATCCGTCGTTCTCGAGACGCACGGTGCTCCCGGCTGGTTTTACCGGAGGAATCAGCAAAGGAGCCATTCGCAGTTGCGCATTCGACAGCGCAGCAATCTCCCGCGCCACGCCGCGGTAGCAGAGCAAATCAGGACGGTTCGGCGTGACCTCCAATTCAAGCACCGCGTCGGGCCGGACAAGATCCTTCATGGCTTTTCCAACCGGCGCATCGTGAGGAAGGATCAAAAGACCCTCGGCATCTTCGGCCAGTCCCAACTCCTTCGCACTGCACATCATGCCGTCAGAAACCACGCCACGCAGCTTGCCGGATTTGATCTTGAAGTCGGGCCCAAGCACCGCACCGGGCAGTGCCAAGGGCACCTTGTCGCCGACCTTGTAATTCTTCGCCCCGCAAACAATCTGCCGGGGCTGGCCGGAGCCGTCATCGACCCGGCACACGCTGAGTCGGTCCGCGTTGGGGTGCTGTTCGCTGGAAAGAATCTGCGCAACGACAACATTGTCCGGAACTTCGCCGCGCACCATGCGACCGACAACCTCGGTGCCTCCGGCAGTCAACAAGTCTGCGAGTGCATCGGCCGATTCCGGCAGATCCGCGTATTCGGCAAGCCAAGAGAGGGAAATTTTCATGGCGTGAATTGCGACAAGAAGCGCTGGTCGTTCTCAACGAACATGCGGATATCTGGGACGCGGTGCAAAATCATGGCCAGGCGCTCGAGGCCGAATCCGAACGCGAACCCGCTGACCTTGGCAGGATCGAAGGCATTGTCGCCGCGCCGCTCGTTGACCCGCTCGAAGACGGCCGGATCCACCATGCCGCAGCCCGCCAATTCGAGCCAGCGCTCCCCGCCGCCAAGCGCGGCCGCCCGCACGTCGAGTTCGTAGCTTGGTTCGGTGAAAGGGAAAAAATGCGGACGGAAACGCACCTTGGTATCCGGCCCGAAAAGTTCGCGGAAGAAATATTCCAGCGTCCCCTTCAAGTCGCCGAGCGTGACATCTTCATCGACGTAGAGCCCTTCCATCTGGGTGAATTGCGCGAGATGCGTGGCGTCGATCTCGTCTCTGCGGTAGGCGGCGCCGGGCGCGATAATGCGGATCGGCGGCGTTTGCTTTTCCATCGTGCGGATCTGCACGCTCGAGGTGTGCGTCCGGAGCAGCCGCCCGCCAGGCAGATAGAAGGTGTCCTGCTCGTTGCGCGCAGGATGCTCGGGCGGAGTATTCAGCGCGTCGAAGCAGTGCCACTCGGTTTCGATGTCCGGGCCTTCGGCCAGTGCAAATCCCATGCGGCGGAAAATTTCCACTGCGCGCCGTTGGAGACTTTGCAATGGATGCAGGCTGCCGATGGTGCGCGCGCGCCCCGGCAAGGTCGGGTCGATCTGAGCTAGCTCGGATTCCTCCGCCGCGGCGGCAAGCTCTGCCGTGCGGGCTTCGAGTGCGCTGGTCACAGCCGTGCGGACCTCGTGGAGAAGTTTGCCGGTTTCGGGGCGCTCCTCCTTGGGCAGATGGCGCATCTGCTCGCCCGCCACAGTGAGACGGCCCGAACGCCCGGCGATGGCAACGCGCACCTGCTCAAGGGCGGACAAATCCGCCGCGGCAGCGATGTCGCGCAGAGCCTGCTCGCGCAGGGCGGTCAGTTCCTCACGCATGTTGAGGGCAGTGTAGCCGTGGGCGTCCTTTCCGCGCCAGCCTTGCGGCGGCGCGGTCAACGGGAACAGCGGCTACGTTGGAATCAAGCGGCCTTGAGAGCCGCCGCGCCTTTGGCCACCACCTGACGGAAAGCGGCTTCGTCGGCCACAGCGAGGTCGGCCAGCATTTTGCGGTTGATGGCAATGGACGCCTTTTTGAGTCCTTCCATCAGCCGGCTGTAGGTGATTCCTTCGGCGCGGCATGCGGCACTGATGCGCGTGATCCAAAGGCCGCGGAGGTTGCGCTTGCGCGTTTTGCGGTCGCGGGTCGCCCAGACTTGGGCTTTCATCCGCGCGTCTTTCGCGTAGCGGTAGAGTTTGCTGCGGCGTCCGCGGTAGCCCTTGGCTTTCGCGACCATCCGTTTGCGCCGTTCACGACTGGCCGGCGCGTTTGTTGCTCTTGGCATCTGTTTTTCCCGCCTTGCAGCGGTCTCCTCGGGACAGGTCGTTTCGTTGTTCGGCCGCGCACCTCACCCGTCCCGTGAGCCCCGATACGCGGGGCCAGGCGCGCAAGCCGGCCTCAAATTTCAGCCAAAGGGCAGGTTCTCCTTGATCCGCGCAACATCGGTCACGTCGACAAGGACGCTCTTGGCGAGTTGACGTTTGCGCTTGGCATTCTTCGACGACAGCAAGTGACGCCGTGAAGCTTGGGCACGGAGGACCTTGCCGGAACCCGTGACCTTGAAGCGTTTGGCCACGGCTTTCTTTGTTTTTCTGCGAGCTACCGGTTTCGGCATAAGCGGGCAAAAATAACGGGACTGCCCGTATCGGGCAACCCTTTTCCTACTCCATCCACTGAAGGACGTTGAAATTCGCGCTCACCAAAACCGTCACGATTGTGGCTGCAACGAGCACGGCAGACAGGGCGCCGGCACTGCCGAGAATAATCAGGCTGCGGATGAAACTTTCCTCTTGGTCGCGGTTGTCCATGACCTTTTGCCTATCTTTTCCGCCGGTGCGGCGGAAGAAAATTCGACGGCACCGGGAACCGAATAAACTGCTTCGCAGATTCCCCCGCGCCAAGAAGCGCTTTCGAGGCGCAGCTTGAGAGAACGCGAAAGGTTGCTGCGCCCCGGCACGCCGAGGAGCGCAGGTGTGGCGGCGCCACCGACGATGCGCGGAACAAAGGTGACGCGCAGGCGACGGACCTTCCCGCCGCGGAGCAGGTCTTTTATTCGATCAGCTTGGACGCGGCCGCCTGTCAACTTGCCGTCCAAGCTCAATGTCACGCGCACCTCGCGGTCCTTGGTCATTCGCTGTGTTCGATGCGGTCCTCAAGCCGGTCCACCTCGCGCGCCATGTCGCGCAGGTTGATGGCTTCCTCGGAAGACGAACGGTAAAAAAGAAAGACGATGCCGCCGGCCAGACTCCCCACCAAATTGATAAGAAACCCGGACACCGAGATCAGCGTGGCGACGGCAGCCGTGACACCGAAAGGAGCGAGGAGCGAGACGAACAGGCTTTCGCGCACACCGATACCGGACACACTGATGGGGATCGCGGTGATGACGGCCACAATCGGCATGACGGAAAAAATGTCGAGCACCCCGAGTTTGGACGAACTTTCGGCGAAGGCCTGGGCCGCGCAGTAAAAGGTGGTGAAAAACATCGCGAACAGCGGGAATGAGACAAGAAACGCCCAGATCGTGAGACGCCAACCTTTGGCGTAGAGATGGCAGGCCGCGGACAATTCCACGATGCGGCCGCGCAGGGGCGTCCAAGAGGGAAGATAATGCACCCAACCGAGAGCGGAAAAAACAAACATTCCGACAATGATCACCAGCGCCGCGGCAAGCAGCCAAAGCAACGTGTTGACGAGGGCCGCGCTCCCCTGCGTGTGGCCAAGAACGTCATAGCGCAGATAGAGCACCGTGACGCTGAGAAAGATGAGCGCCAACATCCCGATGACGCGGTCCATGAATACGCTCAAGAGCGCGGCCGTCTTGTTGTCTCCGGCCTCGCGCATGGTCAGGAACATCTTCACCACGTCGCCGCCCGTCGAACCGAGCATGAAGAGGTTGAAGAAGTTGCCGATCATGAAAAGCTGCCACAGCCTCCACCAACCGATGCGTATTTCCTGCACGCGAAGCAGCACGAGCCATCGGAAAGTAGAGAGCACACTGCAACCAAAGAACACAGCCACGCCGATCCATAGCCAGCGCCAATCGGCCAGCACGAGGGCTTCGGCCATTTCGCGGCGTTTCGCGGGGTCATGGAACACCCACCAGAGCAGCCCCAACGTGACGGCGAATTGAAAGATAGTGAGGAGCGTCTTCTTGTTCATGGCGATCCAGCGCGCAAGCAAATCAGTTGCCGGCAGCGGACAAAATCAATTTTTTTGCGGCCGCCTCCCCGCTGGCCATTGCCGCATCGATGCTCGCGCCCGAAACCGCATCGCCGGCCACCAGCAAGCCCGGTGGCAACTCTCCCCACGGAGCAGGGCGGCGCTGGAAGCCCGGCGGTTGTGCCGGAACCGCGTAGAGCACGCGAATAAAATCCAGCGGCTGCAACTCCGAACGGTCGGCTCTGAACCATGAGGCGACCACCGCCGCCACAAATTCGGCATCGTGCGCGCGGGGATGATCCGGTTTCACGGTCACACTCCACAAGTGCCTGCCCGCAGGCGCGAGAGACGGAGCGACATTGGTGAGCAACGCCGCGTGCAACACGGGATTCCCGCTGTCGAACGGCGGCAGGCAAATCCAGCCGCCACGGTGAAAGGCGCGGCCGGCGGCAAAGTAGTGCACGGCAGTGGAGAAAGCGCGACGCGGCTCCCCACGTCCGAGCAAGCGGCAGACCGAGGGTTCGTCTGCGGCGAGAACGACATTGTCAGCTGCGACGTGCTCGCCGCTTTCGAGCACGACACCCCTCGCCCGTCCGTTATCGAAAAGAACGCGCTCCACGCGACAAGCGTAGCGAACGGACTCCGGCTGCAATCGCGAGGCGAGTTGACCCGCAATCGCGCCGATCCCCGCGCCGGGCAGCAGAGCCAAGCCGGTGGCAAATCGGCGCAGATATCCGAGCAAAAGAGAACTGCTCTGCGAGAGTGCGGGGTCCAAAAGAACGCCGCCGAAAAACGGAATCGCGAAGCGGGCGAAAAATTTTTCGCTGAATCCGCGCCCGCGCAGAAAGTCCTCCGCTTTGATGTCCGCCCCCCCGCCCCGGACTGCCGCAAGCGTCAAAAACGCCAGCCGGACCATATCGACGGCAGGAAGCACTCCGCCGAACGCCGCGAGTGCCGAAAGCGGGTTGCGCAAGGGATTTTCCAAGGTGCGTGGCGCGCCATCGCCGACAAAAAGTGCGCCGGAACGGAAAGCACCGCCGCCGAGGGAGACCAGGTCGAGATGCTTGCGTGCGGAAGGATAAGACGAGAGCAGCACCTGAAATCCACGGTCGAGAATGTAGCCATCCGGTGTGCGCCCGGACACGACGCGGCCGCCCGGGACACCGGCAGCCTCGAACACAAGGCAAGGACACCCGGCCCGGGTAAGAACTTTCGCGCAAGTGAGCCCCGCAAGACCGGCGCCAACAACGACCGTCATCATGTTGTCAATACTTTCACAGCGACGTTGCAACAAATTCTTCTCGCACACGAGCCGCGCCACAATAATTTCGTTTTTTCGTCATGAAGAAGCCTGCACCAATCGCGTTCGAGAAAGAAATCATCGATGAGTTGAAGTATTCGCTTGCCCGCGACTCGGTCACCGCGTCGAGACGTGAATGGTGGATCGCCACCTCCATGGCCATCCAGCGGATCATCATTGCGCGGATGATGAAGACCCTCGCCGTTCATAACGAGGGCAATGTGCGGCGCCTTTATTATTTTTCCATGGAGTTCCTCATGGGCCGGCTGTTCGTGAACAACATGATCGCCGCCGGCGTTTTGGAGGAGGTCAGCGAAGCACTCGCCAACCTCGGGCATCCGCTTGAGGAGACCCGCGACGAGGAATACGACATGGCCCTGGGGAACGGCGGGCTCGGGCGGCTTGCGGCCTGTTTCCTGGATTCCCTCGCGACGCTGGACCTGCCCGCCATCGGTTACGGCATCCACTACGAATACGGGCTCTTCAAGCAGGAGTTCCGCAACGGTTACCAGGTGGAACTTCCGGATGCCTGGGTGCAATACGGCTCGCCGTGGGAAATCGTCCGCCCGCAGCACCAGCAGGAAATCCCCGTTTACGGCCACGTCGAGGTGGTCACCGACGAGAACGGCAAGACGTCCTCAGTGTGGGTCGGCTTCCGAAAGCTCATCGGGGTCCCTTATGACATTCCGATTCCGGGATACGGCACCGAGACCGTGAACTTCCTGCGACTCTGGGAATCGCGGGCCCCGGAGGAATTTGATTTCGATGCCTTCAACCGCGGCGGCTACGAGGAAGCCGTGCGACAGAAAAACATGGCCGAGACCATCAGCAAGGTCCTTTACCCGAACGACCACACCGAAGCGGGCAAGGAACTCAGGCTCTTGCAGCAGTATTTTTTCGTCGCCTGCTCGCTGCGCGACATCATCCGCCGCTTCCAGAAGGACAACTCGGATTGGGAGACTTTTCCCGAGAAGGTGGCAATCCAGCTCAACGACACCCACCCGGCAATCGCCATCCCCGAACTGCAACGACTGCTCACCGATGATTACGGTGTCCCGTGGGACAAGGCATGGTCCATCGTCACACGCGTGTTCGCCTACACCAACCACACGCTGATGCCCGAGGCGCTCGAGCGTTGGAGCGTGGGCCTTTTTCGCAAAGTCCTTCCCCGCCATCTGCAGATCATCCTCGAGATCAACAAGCAGTTCCTCGAGGACGTGGAGAAAAAGTGGCCCGGGGACGTGGACAAGAAGCGCAACCTGTCGTTGATCGAGGAAGGCCACGAGCAGATGGTCCGCATGGGGCACCTCTGCGTCGTCGGCAGCCACTCGGTCAACGGCGTGGCCGCCATCCACACCGCGTTGATCAAGAGCGATCTATTCCCGGAGTTCCACTCGCTCTGGCCGAAAAAAATCAACAACAAGACCAACGGCATCACCCCGCGCCGCTGGTTGCTTTCCTGCAACCCGCGCCTGGCCGACCTCATCACGCGCACCATAGGCCACGGATGGGAGCGCGACCTCGACAAACTGCGCGAATTGGAACCGCATGCGGATGAGGCCGGATTCCGAGAGGAGTTCATGGCGGTGAAACACGCGAACAAGGTCAGGTTGGCCAAGCGCATCCTGCAGGAGTGCAACATCGAGGTGGACCCCTCTGCGATGTTCGATGTTCAGATCAAGCGCCTGCACGAATACAAGCGCCAGCATCTGAACCTGCTGCACATCCTCTGGCTTTACCGCCGGCTGCTCCAAGATCCCAAGCTCGACATTCCGCCGCGCGTTTTCATCTTCGCCGCCAAAGCCGCGCCGGGCTACGACACGGCCAAGCTTATCATCAAAGCTATCAACGCCGTGGGCTCGAAAATCAACGCGGACACGCGCATCGGCGGAAAGATCAAGGTGGCCTTCATGCCCAATTACCGCGTTTCCCTCGCCCAGCGCATCGTCCCGGCAGCGGATCTCTCGGAGCAAATCTCCACTGCGGGCAAGGAAGCCTCAGGCACGGGCAACATGAAACTCGCGCTCAACGGCGCCGTGACCATCGGCACGCTCGACGGCGCGAATGTCGAAATCCGAGACGAGGTTGGCAAGGACAACATCTTCATCTTCGGCAACACGGTGGAGGATGTCCACAAGCTCCAGGCCAAGGGCTACAATCCGCAGACTTATTACGAGAAGGACCCCGAACTCGCCGCAGTGATCGACTGGCTCGGAACCGACTACTTCACCGAGGGGGAACCGCGCGACATCCTCGCGCCGTTGCGCGACAACCTGCTCTACCGAGACCCGTTCCTTTGCCTGGCGGACTTCGCATCCTACTGCAAAACCCAGGAAGAAGTTTCTGAGGCCTTCAAAGACAGGGCCCGCTGGGGCAAGATGGCCGTGCTTAACACCGCGAGGGTCGGCAAGTTCTCGAGCGACCGCACGATCAAGGAATACGCCAAGGAGATCTGGAAACTGAAGCCGGTGCGGGTACCCTGACTGCGGGGCTTTCGGCTGGCATCGGATGGCGTGTCCGGCGCATGATGCAGGCGCTCACGGTCAAGACCGTCGTCCGGTCGGATCCGTGATACCACATGGCCAGCGTCACGTTCGAAAACGTCACCAAGATCTACCGCGGCCGCCACGGTGAAGACATACCCGCCGTGCTCGACCTCTCGCTGGAAGTGCCCGACAAGTCTTTTGTGGTTCTGCTCGGTCCCTCGGGCTGCGGCAAAACGAGTGCCCTTCGCATGGCGGCAGGCCTCGAACCGCTCACATCGGGAAAGATTCTGATCGACGGCGAAGAGGTCAACCGAGTGCCGCCCGGCGACCGCGATGTCACGATGGTTTTCCAAAACTACGCCCTCTACCCGCATCTCACGGTCGCGGAAAATCTGGCCTTCGGCCTGAAAATCCGGCGCTTCCCCGCGGACGAAATCGCGCGCCGCGTGCGCGAGGCCGCCGCCATTCTCGGCATCGAGGATTTGCTCGATCGTCACCCGCGCAATCTCTCGGGAGGACAGCAGCAACGCGTGGCCGTCGGTCGCGCGATCGTGCGGCGCCCGCGGGTTTTTCTTTTCGACGAACCGCTCTCGAATCTCGACATGCGGATGCGCGCCCAAATGCGCACGGAACTCATCCGCCTGCATCAGCGGCTTCAGTCCACGATCATTTACGTCACCCACGACCAGTCGGAGGCGATGACCATGGGAACGCGCATCGCGGTGCTCCGGGAGGGGACTCTGCAGCAGTGCGGGGCACCGCTCGAAGTTTACCGGCAGCCGCGCAACACCTTCGTTGCCGGGTTCCTTGGCGGACCGCCGATGAACTTCGTGCGCGGCACATTGCGCGCGCGCACTTCCTCACGCGTGACTTTCTCCGAGGCGGAAAACGGCTCGCTCGAGTTGGAATTCGAGAGGCCCGGGCTTTTGGCGGGATTGGCGGAGCGCGAAGTGCTGCTTGGCTTGCGACCGGAGGATTTGCAGCCCATACCCGCGCAGGACAAGCCCGACGCGTCTGTTTTCCCCGCGACACTCGACATCATCGAACCGACAGGCGCGGAATCCATCTGCTATTTGCAGACGGGAGCCAACTCGATCGTCTGCCGCAGTCGCCACCCCGTCGATCCGCGCGAGACGGGACACCGCCTCCTTTTCCGGGTCGATACCGACAAACTCGTTTTCTTTCATCCGTCCACGCACGAACGCATCGGTTGAGCGATGAGCATCCTGCGCAAACGGGAGGAGTCGGAGCAGATCGAGGAGCGCACTCTCGCGCCTTTCGCTCAAATGTCCGCCTGCAGCCGGGGACGGATCCACAGTCAGGCGCCTCATCGTTGGCGCACCGAATACCAGCGGGACGTCGCGCGCATCATCCATTCCGCGGCCTTTCGCCGCCTGGAATACAAAACGCAGGTTTTCCTCAACGGAACAGGCGACCATTACCGGACGCGCCTCACACACACGATGGAAGTCGCCTCGATCAGCCGCACCCTGGCCCGCGCCTTGGGACTGAACGAGGACCTGGCCGAAGCGGTGGCCTTGGCCCATGACCTCGGACACTCCCCTTTCGGTCACTCGGGCGAAGAGACGCTCGACCGCCTGCTCGTGGATCATGGCGGATTCGACCACAACGACCAGAGCCTGCGCGTCGTCACGCTTTTGGAAAGTCCTTACGAGGATTTCGAGGGTCTCAACCTCACCCGCGAGGTGCTCGAGGGTCTGCAAAAGCACGCCTCTGCCCGCAGCACACCTGGCCTCGGTTCGCACTCCTGCGCATGCCTCGAGGGCCAGATCGCGGATCTCGCCGACGAAATCGCCTATTACGCGCACGATGTGCAGGACGGACTCGAAGCGGGCCTCATTCATCCCGCGCAACTCTCCGATGTCGCGCTGTGCGCCGACATTTCACGGGAGAGCGGCTTGGACCTGGCCGGTGCCGACGCCAAAACTGCACGCCTAAGTCTCGCGCGTCTGCTTTCGAATCACCTGATCGAAGACGTCCTTGAGGCGAGTTCCGCGCGCATCGCGATCGCGGGTGTCAGAAACGCGGACGATGTCCGTCGGCATCCGGATCTTCTCATCGGCTATAGCGAGCGCACCGCGGCGGAAGCCAAGACGCTACGCCGTTTTCTCTACGCGAATCTCTACTTCCATCCCGAAGTCAACGGCGCCAACCAACGAGCCTGTGAAATGATGGCGGCTGTTTTTGCCGCTTACATCCGCGACCCGAGCCAGATCGGGCGCGAGGCTACGCGGCGCGTGCCAAACTGCGGGCTTTACCGAGCCGCCGGAGACTACATTGCAGGAATGACCGACCGCTACCTGCTCCTCGAGCACGAGCGCCTGCTCGGGAAGCCATGAAACAAACCGACGGCAAGAGACGGATGCGCATCGCGGTGATCGCCGACACCCACAACCGACTTCCCGACGAGGTTGCGGACGCGATCGCCGGCGCCGACGAAATCTGGCATCTCGGCGACGTCTGCAACACTGAGACGCTCGCGTTGCTGCAGTCATTGGGGCCGCCGGTGAGTGCCGTCCGGGGAAATTGCGACCCGCACCGTCTCGCACCGGACACTCTCAAGCTCCGGCGCGGCGCACGCACATTTTACCTCGTGCATGAACCCCCGGGCCTCGTGCCGGACGGCGCAGCGTTCGCACTCCACGGGCATACGCATGTGCCGCGCGACGAGACCTGCGGCGGGGTGCGCTATTTGAATCCCGGATCGGTGGGGAAGGCCAATCACGGGGCGCCGGCTTCCTACGCATGGCTGACGCTGGAAGAAGGATGCGAACCCCTCTGGAAGGTGATCACGCTCGCCACCGACCGGAGGAGTTGAGAAACGCGCAGCCTGCAGCCATACTGTCGAGGATGAAACGCTTCGTCTTGCTCCTGGCGACTTTCGCCATCCAGCCGGGCCTCCGCGCGGAAGACCCCGTTGCTTCCAACAGCGTGGTCATCCCCGAGTTGGAAATCTCCGCCGATGAGACGCCCGCACCCGCCGCCACACCCGATGCAAACTCTCCCAAGCTCGAGCAAAAGATCGATCTTTCGGCGACACCGAAGACGGAAAATTTCGAGATCGAACCGCCGAAGGATTCGCCCAATCCGGAATCGACCGGCGAATTGATCGGCCCGCTGCCCGGAGACCAAGAGGTGCCCGCAAGCATCCCCGTGAGCGGGACGGTCGAAGTGTCCGCCAAAAACCACGGCAAAATTGTCCGTGCCAGCACCGGCAATCTCGTTCGCATCAGCCTCGAGTCGAATCCCAGCACAGGCTACAATTGGGAATTGCGCGATTTCGAAGACGGAGTAGCAATCTATCACGGCAGCGAATTGGTGGCACGCCAGGGCGGGAACGTGCTTTTCGGAGCCCCGGGCGACACGGTGATCACCCTGCAGGCCGTCAAGCCCGGGACGCAGGATATCAAACTCGTTTACCGCCGCCCATGGGAACCGCCTGAACAAGTCGCGGCCGCCTTTGCCTTCCGCCTCGAAGTCACGGGACCAGAAAAATCGCCCGCCCCCTCTTCCGCTCCGTGAGCAAGCCACTGGTCATCGCAGGCCGCACCTTCCGCTCGCGGCTTCTTCTCGGCACGGGAAAGTTCGCCTCGCACGAACTCATGCGCGACGCGCTGGCGGCGAGCGGGTCGGAGATTGTGACCGTCGCGCTTCGACGCGCGGATCTCAGCGGAACCAAAGACCCGTTCGCCAACATCCTCGATTTCATCGATCCCGAAAAATTTCTCCTGCTTCCGAACACCAGCGGAGCCATGAACGCGGAGGAAGCTGTGCGCCTCGCGCGGCTGGCCGCCACCGCGGGACTTCCCAAATGGGTGAAGCTGGAGATTCATCCCGACCCGCAATACCTGCTCCCCGATCCGATCGAGACGCTGCGAGCCACCGAGATCCTGGCAGCCGAGGGGTTCACTGTGCTTCCTTACATCAATGCCGACCCGGTCCTGGCCAAACGGCTGGAGGATGCGGGGGCAGCGACCGTGATGCCGCTCGGCTCTCCCATCGGAAGCAACCGCGGGATCGAAACGCGCGCGCAGATTGCCATCATCATCGAGCAAGCCCGCGTGCCGGTTATTGTGGACGCCGGTCTCGGTGCACCCAGCCACGCGGCCGAGGCAATGGAAATGGGCGCCGACGCGGTGCTGATCAACACGGCCATCGCCGTGGCGGAAAATCCCGTTGCCATGGCGCGGGCCTTCCGTATGGCGGTCGAGGCGGGGCGCGATGCGCGTGAAGCCGGTCTGCCCGCTCAAGGGGAAACTGCGGCACCGACCAGTCCCCTCACCGCATTTTTGCAAACTACCTGACACATCATGCGCGCACTGCTTTTTCTGGCACTGCTTGTTTCGCCGTTGGCGGCACAGACTTACCAGGGAAAGAAACTGGTCGAGGCTTCGCTGGTTGCGGACACCACGGCGATCGTCCCGGGAAGACCGTTCCGCCTCGGCCTCCATCTGCGCATGGCGCCCGGCTGGCACACCTACTGGGAAAACCCGGGCGACTCCGGACTCGCCACCACCTTCGACCTCGAACTGCCCGCCGGCTTCGAGGCTGGACCAGTCTCCTGGCCTTTGCCGCAGCGCCTCGTCGAACCGGGTGACATCCAAGTTTATGCCTATCGCGACGAAGTTCTGCTCGTCCGAACCGTGACTGCGCCCGTTACCGAGGCGAGAGAAGTCGAGTTTCGCGCGAAATCGACTTGGCTGGTTTGCGAAGCCATCTGCATCCCAGGCAAAGCCGAACTGAACCTCGCCCTTCCCGTTGCCCCTGATGCGGAGCCGGCCAACGCGGAACTTTTCACCAAGTTCACCGCTCTCGTCCCGTCCGGACAAGCGCCTCCTTTCGCGCTCGAGTGGTCGCGCACTTCCACGGGATGGAACCTCTCCATCCGGGATGCCGAGGGCGCAAAGCGTGCCGATTTCTATCCCTTCGCGGACAATGAACATCCTGTCGGCCACACAGCGCCAAGCCAGATATCGGATGGCTCGGCAACACTTGCCATACCGGTTGCCGACTCCGCTCCGGTTCGCGGCGTGCTGGCTGTTGATAACGGCGAACGTCGCGGCTGGGTTGTCGAGAGCAAGACAACGATAAGCTCCCCGGCCACCCAAACTCCGGGGGGCACCACGGGATTCTGGACTTACCTGCTGTTCGGCGCCCTCGGCGGATTCATCCTCAATCTCATGCCCTGCGTCCTGCCGGTCATCTCCCTCAAGGTTTTCGGCTTCATGCGCCAAGCCGGCGACTCGCGCTCAGCCATCCTCAAACACGGTCTCGCCTTTGTCGGAGGAATTTTTTTCTGGTTCCTTGGCTTGGCCGCCGTCGTCATCGCACTCAAGTCGGCCGGGAGCGAGGTCACGTGGGCCTTCCAGTTCCAGAGTCCATGGTTCAACTTTGTCATAGGCGCCATTGTTTTTCTCTTCGCCCTCAACCTTTTCGGCGTTTTTGAAATCGTTCTGCCCGGGCGCGCCGCCCAAGGCATCGCGGAGGCAGGCAGCCACGGGGGCCTGGCCGGATCCTTTACCCAGGGAATCCTCGCAACGCTACTGGCCACACCTTGCACCGCGCCGTTCCTCGGGACGGCACTCGGCTTCGCCTTCGCCCAGACGCCTGCCGTCATTTTCGCCATGTTCGGTGCCATCGCAGGCGGCATGGCATTTCCTTACCTGCTGCTGGCGGCGAAACCCGGATGGATGAAATTTCTGCCGAAACCCGGTGCGTGGATGGAAAGGCTCAAGCAGTTCATGGGCTTTCCCCTCGCAGCCACCCTCCTCTGGCTTCTTTACGTCATCGGACAACAGCGCGGCACCGAGGCCGTCATATGGGCCTCCGCATCCTATCTTTGCCTCGCCTTGGCGGCGTGGCTCTACGGGGCGTTCCTAGGACCGCTGTCATCCACGCGCGCCAAGACGTTCGCCGCACTGGGCATCGCGCTCTCGCTTTTCGTCGGGCTGGGTTACTTCGCAGGCAACCTTTTCGCCCGCACAACGATCGCGGCCGCCGAAAAATCCTCACCTGCTCAGGCCGGAGGCATTTCATGGATTCCTTATTCCGAAGCCAAGCTGCAACGACTCCTGGCCGAGGGCAAACCCGTCTTCCTGGATTTCACCGCCGATTGGTGCATCACATGCAAATTCAACATGCGCACCGCGATCGATACGGCGGCGGTCCGCGAGGGCTTCGCCAGACAAGGCATCGTCCCCATGCTTGCGGACTGGACAAACAGCAACCCCGAGATCACTCGCAAGCTTGCCCGATTCGGCCGAGTCGGGGTTCCTTTTTACTTGTTTTATCCTGCGGGTCGCGCGAATGACCCCGTGATCCTTCCCGAAATTCTCACCGAACAGATCGTCCTGCGATCGGTCGGGATAACTGACAACACGCATAGACCATGAAAACACAAATCCTATCCTTCGTTGCGTTCGCATTATTCGCCGCCGCGTGCCATGCCGCGCCCGCGCCCGGTGAGCAAGCGCCTGACTTCACGCTCACGGACTCCGATGGCAAGAGCCACAAACTGTCCGATTTCAAAGGCAAGGTCGTGGTCTTGGAATGGCTCAATCACGGATGCCCGTTCGTCAAAAAGCACTATGACAGCGGCAACATGCAGAAGCTTCAGAAGGAATACACAGGCAAAGACGTCGTCTGGCTGTCGATCGTGTCATCCGCCCCCGGCAAGCAGGGACACATGAGCCGCGAGGAGACCAACAAAACCAAACAGGAAAAAAGCGCCGCACCTACGGCCATCCTAATCGACGAGGAAGGCACGGTGGGCAGACTCTACGATGCGAAGGTCACGCCGGAACTCTTCGTCATCGACGGCAGCGGCATCGTCGTTTACGCGGGCGCGATCGATGACAAAAAATCGACGGATCCCGCAGATGTCACCGGCGCAAAAAACTTCGTCAAACAAGCTTTGGACGAAACGCTCGCCGGAAAGAAAGTTTCGGAGCCTCGGACCACGGCCTACGGTTGCTCAGTCAAATACGCGAACTGATCAGCCCCGCCTTTGCGCAGCTCAAGGAATGCGCAGCACCATTCCCGGCTTGAGCTTGGTCGGATCAGGAAACACATCCTTGTTCGCCTCCGCAATCTTCGGCCACTGGCCGGTGCTGCCGTAATACTTTCGGGCAATCGCAGCCAAGGTCTCGCCCTTCTGGACGGTGTGAGTTCGTCCGGCAGCCGATGCTTGCGCCGGCGTTGCCTGCGGTGCTCCTGCGGGAGCCGAAACGGGCGCCACCGCAGCCGCAGATGAAGCGGACGCACCAGCGCCGACCGGAAGAGCGCGGCGGACCTCAGGCTCAGGCGTTGCTGCCGGCGCGGGAGCGGGCGGAGGCGTCGCGGCTACGACCATGGCCGGCCTCGTCGAAGGTTCCGGCGTTGCCGCCGGCAGAGACGCAACGGCGCGATGTGAATCCGCCGCAGGCCTGAGACCCCCGCCTTTGCGCAATTCTGCCACTTGCCGCTGAAGCTCGAGATTCTCGTTCTTCAGGCGGGAGGCCTCGCGCGCCGGCATCATCGAACCTTCCGACAGCCGCGAAACAATCGTCAGCCTCAACCGCTCCACATAGCTTTTTACGTCGGTCGAAAATTGCCCCTGTGGCGCCAACTCAAGGTAACGCTCGAAGTGATGAAGCGCCCCCACCTCGTTTTTCAGCTGATCCTCGTAAAGCAAACCCAGACGATAATGCGCTTCGGCTGAAAGCATGGTGCCGTCGAGCGCTGTCTCGTAGTATTGCACCGCCCTTTGCACTTCGCCGCGCTGCAACGCCTCATTACCCTCGCGAATATTCCTACCAGTCTGCGAAACGGTCAGCAGGTCGCATCCCGCCAAAAAAATCGGCAATAAGGACAAAAGGACTACTCTCGTGACCACCCGTTTCCTTGTCGCTGGTTTCATCATGATGCGCATGATATGTTCCGCGGCATGTCAGGCAAGGCTCTCGTCACGATGGCAGGGACCGCGAGCCTGCTCATTGCAGGATGCGCCGGCACGCACCAATCTGTCCCCCCTCCGCCCCCTGTGGCCGTGGGAGCCTCTTTGCCTTCGCCCAAACCCGCTGTGACGACAAAATCTCTTGAAGGCAAATCTCGCCCCCCGCTGCGAACGTCACTGGCAAAGCCCCAGCCAAAGCCGAAGCCTGCAACAGAAGAACTGACATCTTCCATCCGAGGCGACTGCACCTGGGTCGCACCCGCACGTTCCCTCGTGGTCAAAAAGGCAGGAACGCCTGATTCGCCGCAGCAGGTGCCACTCTTCCGCCAAGCGATCGTTCTGGCAAAGGTGCGCGCCGCACTCGCCGGAACACCCGCCGCGCCGCGGGCGGAGTTTCACCAAGGCACCCTCACACTCACCTTCAACCGTGGCAGCAGTGCCGAAATCGCTGCTGCAGCGAACCGCGCGCTTTCCACGCAAGAGGTGGATGTGATGCGACTTGAACTTGTGCAATGAAAGAGAGGCGAGGGTCGGAATCGAACCGACGCATAGGGCTTTTGCAGAGCCCGGCCTTACCACTTGGCTACCCCGCCAAATCTTGCAACACGACATTGTTTGGCAGGGCACTGCCCGATGTCAAACCCGCGAATTTACGGTTGACGTTGTGTCTTTGGCTTTCCTATTCTTAAGGGTCACAGGCGCGGACCACACAATCCACGCAAAAACACTTTCATGAATCCAATGCTCCTCGAAAAAGCCCGCGAAACTGTCGGCAACGACAAAATTCTGGTTAATCTCGTCTCGCGCCGCGTCAGGCAACTCAACGCCACGAGCCGCCCTCTCGTCGAGGTCGAGCCAGGCATGGGCTTCATCGATATTGCACTGAAGGAAATCGGCGAAGGCAAGCTGTCCGCCCGCGGTCGCGCGGCCGACAGCGCCGCGGCGGCCTGACGCCACCCGCCGATCGGCGCCAAGGGAGGCCCGCCATGGGCACCGACATTGTCACCAACCGCAAGGCGCGCCACAGCTTCAACATCCTCGAATGCTTCGAAGCGGGGCTGTCCCTTAAGGGCACAGAGGTTAAATCCATCCGTGCAGGCCTGGCCAACATGACGAATGCATTCGCGCGGCTGGACAAAGGCGAGCTCTTCCTGCACGGACTCGACATCCAGCCTTACGAACGAGCCAGTCACGAGCAGCACGAGGCCAAGCGTCCGAAGCGGCTGCTTGTCCACCGTGCGGAATTGCACAAACTCCGTGAAATGGTGGAACAACAAGGCTGCGCACTCCCGGCGATCCGCCTTTACTGGAAAAACCGGCACGTCAAAGTCCAGATCGGCATCGCCAAGGGCAAAAAGGCGCCCGACAAACGCCAAGACTTGAAGCAACGTGTAGCCGAGCGCGAAGCTGCCCGCACTGCCGCCGCCTTCAACCGCCGGGGCTAGAATTGCCGTTGTTCGCCACGCGGAACACGTTAAATATGCCGCCACTCATGTCCGTGCCTGACATCCATCCATCCCGCGAAGAGTTCGCTGCACTTGCCGCGAACCATCGTGTTGTCCCCGTCTGGACGGAGTTGGTCTCGGATGCAGAGACGCCGGTGACGGCCTTCGCCAAAATTTCAGGCGAGGAGCCGGCTTTCCTTTTCGAGTCCGCCGAACAGGACGAGAGAAGCGGGCGCTACTCCATACTGGGCGCCGGCGCGGAGCGCGAATTCATCGCACGCGGCAACGAATTCGAAGTCCGCCGGCAAGGGAAAGTCGTCCGCTCGGGCCGGGTAGCGGATCCGCTGGCTGAACTCGAGCGCGAGATGTCCGGCCTGCGCGCCCCCGAAGGCACTCTTCATTTTCCCGGGGGGTGCGTGGGTTACATGTCTTACGACGCTGTCCGCTACTTCGAACCCACCGTCCCTCCGCATCAGGAAGACGCGCTTGGGCTGCCCGATCTCTACTTTTTCACCACCGACCGCGTTCTGGTTTTCGATCACGTCACGCGCCGGCTCAAGGTGATCGTCAACGCTTACCCCGGCACTGACCCGCAGGCCGCTTACGCGGCCGCGTGTGCCAAGCTCAGCGACCTGCTCTCCCAACTCGATCGTCCCACCTCGCTCAAGCCTTCGTCGCCTTCTATCCCGCCGACCCCCGCCCCCGTATCGTCGAATACCGGCGAAGCCGATTTTCTTGCAAGCGTCGAACGAGCGAAAGAATACATACGCGCAGGCGACGTGTTTCAGATTGTCCTCTCCCAGCGCTTCGCCACGCCTTACACCGGATCGCCACTCGAGCTTTACCGAGCGCTGCGCTTCATCAATCCCTCACCCTACATGTTCCTCATCCGCTGCCCCGGATTTCACCTCGTCGGCAGTTCGCCCGAAGTGCACGTTCGCGTCGATGAAGGGCAAGTGCAGATCCGCCCCATTGCCGGCACCATCCGCCGGGGATCGACATCCGAGGAAGACAATGCCAATGCGCAAAAACTTCTCGCCGACCCCAAAGAACGCGCCGAGCACCTCATGCTGGTGGACCTTGCTCGCAATGACGTCGGGCGCATCGCCGAATACAAATCCGTCCGCGTCACCGATTTCATGACCATCGAGCGCTACAGCCACGTCATGCACATCGTGTCGAATGTCGTCGGCTCGTTGTCTCCCGGTCACTCCACCTACGACGTCATGCGTGCCACATTCCCGGCCGGGACAGTCTCCGGCGCCCCGAAGGTTCGGGCCATGCAAATCATCAACGCACTCGAGAAAAGCAAGCGTTGCAGCTATGCGGGCGCCGTGGGCTACTTCGGCTACGACGGCAATCTCAACTCCTGCATCGCCCTGCGCACAGTTCTGCTCAAGGACGGCACTGCTTATGTGCAAGCCGGCGCCGGGGTGGTTGCCGACAGCACCCCGCAAGGCGAGTATCAAGAAACCATCAACAAGGCCATGGGCGTGATCCGCGCCATCGAGCGGGCCCGCACCGTGGAGCAATCATGATCCTCGTCATCGATAACTACGACAGCTTCACTTACAACCTCGTCCAGTATTTCGGCGAGTTGGGTGCGGACCTACGCGTGGTGCGCAACGACCAGATCACTGTCGCGGAAATCGAAACGCTCGCACCTGAGCGCATCGTGATCTCCCCCGGCCCATGCACACCCTCCGAGGCCGGAGTGAGCAGCGAGGTGATCAAAACTTTCGGAGCGCGATTGCCCGTGCTCGGCGTCTGCCTCGGACACCAGTGCATTGGCGAAGTTTACGGAGGCGAAGTCGTCCGGGCCGACCGCCTGATGCACGGCAAAACCTCCCCGATCACCCATGGCGGCCAAGGCGTGTTTGCAGGCCTTCCCTCTCCTTTCGAAGCAACCCGTTACCACTCGCTCATCGTAAAACGCGAGACTCTTCCAAACGTCCTCGAGATCACAGCCGAGACGGCCGAGGGCGAAATCATGGGACTGCGGCACAACAAGCACCCCGTCCACGGTGTCCAGTTCCACCCCGAGTCCATCCTCACCACGGAAGGAAAGCAGCTGCTGAAAAATTTTCTCAATCTTTAATTTCTGATGCTAGGCGCGCATTTGTTCTTGTTCTAGGCAAAGGATAATACAATACAGCAATCATGAAGCGGTGGCTGGAATTGGCTCTGGCGTTGACGTGTCTCGCAGCTTGCCAAAGCAGGGCAGCCACCAACCAAAATACTTCTCCGTTCAGTGGTTTTCGATGGCCTTGGTTAGAGGTTAAAGAACGCAAGTTTGAGACTTTGTTTCACTCCTCGCCCCTTGAGACGATGCAAAAAGATCAAGCCGTGGCTGAAAGAGGAGTTAAAGCCGATCACGCCCGCGAAATGAATCTTTTCAAGCGCCAGCATCGGGCAAAGCTCCAACACTACGTGGATACACGAATCGAGTTGGCCGTGGAGAAAGTTAGACGTGATCAGTTGTTTGCCGAGCAAACCGGCGCAGAGCAGGAGAACCAATCCGTAGAAGTCTCTTATACCACAGGCGACTCCGGGGGCAGGCAGACACCGTATGCACGAAATGCCATCTCTACGTGGTTTCCTCGACAACAAAGCGGCTCATCTCCCTCACCAGCCAATTCGTCTGTTAGCAAGCCGGTCGCCTTAGCCACAGAAGTCGTCAAAAGAACGAAACACATTTTACAAGGTTCTGACCTGCTGGTCGAATCCAGCATCCATCACGGCATACCGAAAGAGCTTGCCGTCCTCGTTGCCCTCTTCATGTTGCACGTTCCGTCCGTTGCGGTGGTATCCGCTGTCATGGGAGTCACGTTGATACGCCGTCGTTATTCCAGAACGGGCGCCCTGCTCCTGGGTCTAGCCGCCATACTTGCGGTTGTTATTTTCTTCGCGATGCCGTGATAAAACAACACATCATGCACTTGGCGCATGTGGCCCCATGTTCGTGACGGGCGCGTTGGTGATGATCTGGTTCGGGATCGATACGATATAGCCTTCCGCAGTTCTCACGCGCGTGCTGCGCAATCCGATCCTCACCACCGTGCCGGTGATGTCGCTGGTCCGAATGTTGTCTCCGACCTGGAAAGTTCGATCCAGAAGGACAGCCAGCGATCCAAAGAGGTTCGCCAGCGTCTCTTTGGCCGCGAGTGCCACGGCCAATCCGCCAATGCCGAGGCCTGCGAGCAAACCTGCAACATTGTATCCCGCATTTTGCAGAGCAAGCAGAGCAGCCACCGTCACGAGAAACACCTGACAACTGCGTGAGAGCACGGGGGCAAGGGTGCGGCGCGTGCGCTCTTCGCCGGGGTCCTTGGCGCGGAGGGCCCACTGGCCAAGCACGAGCCGGACGGCAGCCGACGCGACAAAGGCCACGAGCAAAACGAATGACGCCTGAAGCAGGCGATCGGCCCAACGATCCGCGGCGGGCGGCAAATCGAGAAGGTGCACACCCGCAGCAACACCGGTGATGAAAAATCCCCAGCGCACGATCGGGACAAGTGAGTCGAGAACTTTCCAACGCAGCCCACCTTGCGGATGTCCGGATCGGGAGCGGCAGAAGCGACGCAGGACCCAGGCCGCCCCCCAGCCGCATGCCAAGAGCACAATAAACGCCGAAAGGCCCCAAGAGAGGTCCGGTGTCCACACTTTGCTCATACCGCTTTATTTAAACTGCGCGATGCAGCGGGGCACGCTTTTCCAGAAACCGCACGGCCGACTCCGATATGGCCGCCCGCTCGCGAGCGCTCTTTTTGTCGAGGGTCCTGATGGCCATGGCAACCCGCGGGTTGCGCGACAAGACGGCGCGGTGCCGCGCGAAGAAATCCCAGTAGAGATAGTTGAAAGGGCACGCGTCCGGCCCGGTCTTCTCCGCGGGCTTGAACCGGCATCCAGCGCAGTAATTGCTCATGCGGGAAATATAGCCGGAACCCGCTGCATAGGGCTTGGTGGCCATGAAGCCACCGTCGGCATGCAGCACCATGCCCAAGACATTCGCTGCCATGACCCAGTCGTGCGCATCAACATACATTTCAAGAAACCAGCGCAGTGCCTCCTGCGGACGGACTCCTGCAATCAGCAGAAAGTTGCCCAACACCATCAGTCTTTGGATGTGGTGATTGAAGCCGCTGTCGATAACCTGACGGAGGCATTGGCGCAGGCAGTTGAGTTCAGTTTCCCCCGTGTAGAAAAAGTCCGGCAACGCCCTTTCCGCAGACAGCCCGTTGACCTCCGTATAGCCGGGCATCTTAAGCCAATACACACCGTTCACGAATTCACGCCAGCCGGCGATCTGCCGAACGAAACCCTCCACGCTACTGAGCGGCGCTCTTCCGGCGTCAAAGGCCGAAACGGCCTTTTCTATGCATTCGCGTGGGGTGAGCAGGCCGAGATTTATCATGGGCGAGATCACCGAATGGAACAATTGCGACTGCCCTTCGACCATGAGGTCCTCCCAAGGACCGAAACCCGCAAGACGGGCGTCGATGAACGAATCCAACCAGCGCAAGGAAGAGTGCCGATCCACTGGAAGCCAAAACCCGGCTGTTGTCCCGGGATGGTCGGGAAATGCCTTTTCCACAAGCGCCATCACATTGCGGGTCAATTTGTCCGGTTCGATCTCCTGCAGCTGCGCCACTGGACGTCCCCCCTTCACCCAATCGCGGAAAGTTTTTCTATTCTCCTCGTCGAAATTCCACTGCCCTCCAACCGGCTTTCCGTCAGGTTGCATCAGAAACCCGAACTCCGACCGCACGCGCCGGTAGTGCGACTCCATGAGCAGGGACTTCTTGCCGCGTGCCCAGTTTGCAAAATCTTCGCGCGGCACAAGAAACTGCTTGGTGGGAAGGATCCGGATCGGAAATTTCTTGCACAGCGAGGTTGCGGCCTGCTGCTCGTCGAAATTGTTCGGCTCTGCGAGCATAATTTCGCGAGGCCGATGTTTCCGCATGTGGTCCGCGAGCGCCGACTTCCAATCCGTTGCTGCGGTCAGCTCATGGTAGTCCACTTTCCATCCATCCTTTTGCAACTCTTCCGCCCGATGTCGCTGCGCGGCGAGCAGAAGGACGAGCCTTTGCTTGTGATACTTCAACCTGCGGAGAGCCGGAGCACTCTCGATGAATAAAACAACGTCATCCGCCCGCCGCGCACCGAGAAAGGCCGCATTGTCCGGCCCGAGCTGATCCCAGAGCATCCAAATGGTCCGTCCCATAAGTAGAAGCTACCGGCTTTTACCGCCTCACTCCAAGGATGTTCCCTTTTCGGCTTCCGTGTCTCCGACCTTTCGGGTTTGCTCGATTTATGACGACCAAAATCCGGAACAAAATCATTTTTCTGACCTGTATCTTCGCTTTCCTCGGTCTCGGCGTGCTGATTTACCGCGAGTGGGTCGTGCAAAGGCCGTTCGCCGTGGTTCTTTTTGTCGCCGACAATCTCTCGCCGTCGCAGTTGGCCGCGGGACGCATCTTCACCGGCGGGTCCGGTTTCCGCTACGGATTGGAATCGATGCCGCACGTCGCTCTCGTGACCCCGCGCTCACGCGATTATGCGGTGGCGGACAGCGCCGCGGCGGCGACCGCGCTCGCCACAGGGCAGGAGGTCAACCGCGGTGCCTTGGGACTTAGTCCCGAGGGCCAATCCCTAGAGTCGCTTCTCTCGCTTGCCCGGCGGCAAGGGCGGGCCACCGGCCTGGTCTCTAACACGCCGCTCACCGATCCTGCTCCGGCCGCTTTCTACGCACACGCGACGGACACAAGCGATACAACGGCTTTGGCAGTGCAATTGGTGGACGAGGCGCCGATGGATGTGATGTTGGGCGGAGGCGCTTCGCAACTGGCCCCGGCCGAACAAGGCGGAACGCGAAAGGATGGTCGCGATCTTCTGCTCGACATGCGGCAGCGCGGATTCGATATCGTCCGAACCCGGGCCGAGCTGGAAAACACTCCCGGGTGGCGCAGTCCCCAAGTCTTCGGTGTGTTCTCCGACGGTGATCTCGCCTTCGTCGAAGACCAGCCTCGCTACGCCAGCCAACCGCGCTTGGCCGACCTTGTTTCACGGGCCATCGGACTCCTGCAATACAACCGCAAGGGCTACTTCCTGGTGGTCAATGCCGGTTTGTCCGGCAGAGCCGCGGATTTGGGGCGTGGCGAGACCCTGCTCCGGGAGATTGGAGCACTCGATGAGGCGGTGGCGGCCGCGCTTCAATACGCCGGTGAAGATGCGTTGGTTATGGTTGCCGGCTTGGCCAATTCCGGGGGACTTCAGCTCAACGGTTTCTCTTTCGCCCCGGACAGGGGGATTGCGGTGCTTGGAACGAGCGCTGCTGGCATTCCCGCTTTGTCATGGGCAACCGGACCGAGCCGGACCCAAACAAAGGAGGGTTCAACAACGGCAGAAGTGGTGGCATCGCCAACTGAACGCCCCGCGCCTGTCGCCGGCGACTCGCTTGTCTTCGCTTCTGGGCCGCGCACGGATTCAGTGCGCGGGTTCTTAACCTACCCGCAGTTGAATGAAGTCCTCAGGAAGAGTCTCTAACAAATCTCCGATCGGGCGATTCAAGCTCCCGCTTCCTCCTGCAAGCCTTCACCCACCATGTAACGGGTGAAGCGACGGATCACGATGTTTTCACCCAGCTCCGAGATCTTCGACTTCACGAGGTCGGCGATGGTGATGTCGGGGTTCTTGATGAAAGGCTGCTCCATCAGGCAAATACTGCCGTAGAATTTTTCCACTTTGCCCTCGACAATCTTATCGACGATGTTTGCCGGCTTTCCCTCCACCTGCTGGCGGTAGATAGCGCGCTCGCGCTCGATCTCGACCGCATCGACTTGCTCGCGGGAGACGCAGGTCGGATTGGCGGCGGCGATGTGAAGCGTGATGTCCTTGACGAATTCGCGGAAGTTTTCGTTCTTGGCGACGAAGTCAGTCTCGCAATTGACTTCGACCAACACGCCGACCTTGCCCTGCAAGTGGATGTAGGAGGCGACGATGCCCTCCTTGGCGCTGCGCGATGCCTTCTTCCCCGCGGAAGCGATGCCCTTGGCCCGGAGGAGATCCTCGGCCTTGGCCAAATCGCCGCCGGCTTCTGCCAGAGCGCGTTTGCAATCCATCATACCCGCGTTGGTTTTTTCACGGAGTTCACGGACGAGTTGGGGTGAGATATCGGACATACTACAGGCTTTTAAGATTCAGTTTTGTGAGTTTTGAGCGCGACCGGCGCGTAACGACGGCAGCCGCTACTCGGCGACGCCTGCAAGCTCGGGATCCGCCTTCTTCTGGCGCACTCCAGCAGCACCTTTGATGGCGTCCACAAGTTTGCCAAGGACGACGCGAATCGAACGGATGGCATCGTCGTTACCGGCGATCGGGTAATCGACCAGCTCGGGGTTGCAATTCGTGTCAACGATCGCCACCACGGGAATGCCAAGACGATTGGCCTCACGGACGGCAATATCTTCCCGTGTGGTGTCAATGACAACCACCGCACTGGGAAGCTTGTCCATTTCGCGCACACCCTCGAGATTCTTCATCAGGCGCGCGTGCTCGCGGCGGAGCGAGGCCTGCTCCTTCTTGCCGATTTTGACGACCCCGGGGCTTTTGAGCTTCTTCTCGATCTCATTGAGACGAGCCACGCTTTTGCGGATGGTGGTGAGATTGGTCAACGTCCCACCCAGCCAGCGGTTGTGGACGTAGAACTGGCCGCACGATTCCGCTGATTCCTTGATGGCCTCCTGCGCTTGCTTTTTGCAGCCGACAAAGAGGATCTTTCCGCCCCCGGAGACGACGGTGGAAAGGAATTTGGTCGCGGCCTCCAGTTGCTCGACCGTCCGGCTGACATCGATGATGTAGATGTCGTTTTTTTCTTCCAAGATGAACTCCCGCATCTTGGGGTTCCAGCGCTTGGTCTGGTGGCCGTAGTGGACGCCCGACTCAAGGAGTTCGTTGATCAGTTCGATGGATGCCATGTTCTTGTCTTTGCTTTCGGTTTAGCCGGCTTCTTTCTCAGTCTCGGCCGCAGCGGCGAGTTCCTCGCCGAGGTCGGCCGCTTCGATTTCGATGTCGCGGGCCCCTTGGAATCCGGTGCCGGCCGGAATGAGGTGGCCCATGATGACGTTCTCCTTGAAGCCGCGAAGTTGATCCACTTTGCCGAGCGTTGCCGCATCGGTGAGGACGCGGGTCGTGTCCTGGAAGGACGCGGCGGAGATGAAGCTTTCCGTGCTGAGCGATGCCCTGGTAATACCGAGCAGCACTGGCTCGCCCTCGGCAGGTTTGCCGCCGAGCTTGGTGATGCGGTCGTTCTCAGAGTCGAATTCGGTGCGATCGACCTTGTCGTCCCAGAGGAGTGTGGTGTCGCCCGGATCGGTGATCTTCACCTTGCGCAGCATCTGCCGGATGATGATCTCGATGTGCTTGTCGTTGATCTCGACGCCCTGCAGGCGATAAACTTCCTGCACTTCGTTGAGCAAGTGCTCCTGAAGCGCGGCCGGGCCGCAGACTTGGAGAATCTCGTGCGGAAGCACCGGCCCCTCGGTTAGTTGGCTGCCTTTTTTCACACGGTCACCGTCCGCGACGATGATGTGCTTGTTGAGCGGAATGAGATGCTCTTCCTCTTCCTTGGTCTCGGGGTCGAGCACCAGCAGGCGGCGCTTGCCGCGGGCCGTGCCTTCGATCTTCACAATGCCGTCGATCTTGGCGATCTCGGCCGAGTCCTTGGGTTTCCGGGCCTCGAAAAGCTCGGCGACGCGCGGCAGACCACCGGTGATGTCCTTGGTCTTTGCCACTTTGCGCGGCGTTTTTGCAAGAAGCTGACCTGCCTCGACCTTGCGGTTGTCGGCCACGACGATGTGCGCACCGGCCGGGATCGAGTAACTGGCCACGACCTTCTTGTCGTCGTCCACCACCACGATCTGCGGATGCAGATCCTCTTTGTGCTCGATGACAACGAGACCCGTGATGCCCGTGGCTTCGTCCACCTCGCGCTTCACACTGAGTCCCGGGATCATATCGCGGAATTCCACCGTGCCGGGCTTCTCGGTGAGAATAGGCAAATTGTAGGGATCCCATTGGACAAAGACATCGCCCTTTTTGACCGTGCCGCCGTCGGCGACCGAGACAACTGAGCCGATGACAATGCTGTGGCGCTCGAGTTCGCGGCCGTCCTTGTCGTTGTAGATACCGATGAAACCGTTTTTGTTCAGCACGATGTTGTTTCCATCGGTGGACTGCACGGTGCGGAGTTCGACGTAGCGAACGGTGCCGTCGTGCTTCGCCTTGATAATCGGCTGTTTGAAGGTCTGGCTGGCCGTTCCACCGATGTGGAACGTCCGCATCGTGAGCTGGGTTCCGGGCTCGCCGATGGACTGCGCAGCGATGATGCCCACGGCTTCCCCGACTTGAACCATCTTGCCGTTGGCAAGATTGCGGCCGTAGCACTTGGCGCAGCAACCGCGCTTGGATTCGCAGGTCAGAACCGAGCGGATGCGCAACTGCTCGACACCCATATGTTCGATCGCGGCAGCCGTTTCCTCGTCAACAATCTGGCCCGCCTTGATGATGGTTTTGGCGCTAACCGGATCCTTGATCGTTTCGCAGCTTGTGCGACCGATGACCCGGGTCTTCAAATCGACAACTTCCTCGTCACCCTCGTAAATGGGTTGCACGAGAATGCCCTTCACGGTCCCGCAATCTTCCTCGGTGATGATGACGTCCTGCGCGGCATCGACCAGCTTCCGGGTCAGGTAGCCGGAGTCGGCTGTCTTGAGCGCCGTGTCGGCCAGACCCTTGCGCGCGCCGTGCGTGGAAATGAAGTATTCCAGCACCGTGAGGCCCTCGCGGAAGTTCGAAGTGATCGGACGCTCGATGATTTCGCCTGACGGTTTGGCCATGAGGCCGCGCATGCCGGCGAGCTGCTTGACCTGCTGGCGGTTGCCGCGGGCTCCAGAATCCACCATGAGGAACACCGGGTTCATTTCCTTGCGTCCCTCGTTGTGGTCGAGGGTGCGGAACATGACGTTGGAGATTTCCTCGCCCGCGTGGGTCCAGATATCGATGATTTTGTTGTAGCGCTCGCCGTCAGTGATGATACCCCGGCGATACTGTTTCTCGACCTCTTCGATCTGCTTGTGGGCACGATCGATCTCGAGCTGTTTCTCCTTCGGAATGATCATGTCCACGATTCCGATGGAAATGCCGGCGCGGGTTGCTTCGCGGAAGCCGAGATCTTTCAGACGGTCCAAGGTCTGGACAGTGACCTTCTGCCCCCCGACCTGGTAGGTATTCCAGATGATGTCGCTGAGCTGCTTCTTGCCTGCCGGCTTGTTGATGAAGCCGATCCCCTCGGGCCAAATCTCGTTGAAACGGACACGTCCAGCCGTGGTCTCGATGACCTTTTTCGAAGGATCGCCGTAAACGGTTTGTTTCCCGAAGTCGGGATTCTTGAAAAGGATGCGGGTGTGCGTCTTGATGGCGCCCTCGGAGACGGCCAACTCGACCTCGGACGCATCCGCAAAAAGCGGGAGGCGCACATCGCGGTTTTTGTCCGTGATGCGCGGATTCTGCGTGAGGTAGTAGCAGCCGAGCGTGATGTCCTGCGAAGGCGTGGTGATCGGCTTGCCGCTGGACGGCGAGAAGATGTTGTTCGTGGCCAGCATCATCATGCGGGCCTCGAGTTGCGACTCGGCCGAGAGAGGCACGTGCACGGCCATTTGGTCGCCGTCGAAGTCCGCGTTGTAGGCGGTGCAAACAAGCGGATGGATCCGAATGGCCTCACCTTCGATGAGTTGAGGCTCGAAAGCTTGGATCGAGAGCCGGTGAAGCGTCGGCGCGCGGTTGAGGAGCACGGGGTGGCCCTTGGTGACTTCTTCGAGAATGTCCCAGACAATCGGCTCCTGACGCTCGATGATTTTCTTGGCGCTGCGCACGGTGTGCACATAGCCCAGCTCTTTGAGGCGGCGGATAATGAAGGGCTCGAAAAGCACGAGCGCCATCTTCTTGGGCAAACCGCACTGGTTGAGCTTGAGTTCGGGACCGATGACAATGACAGAGCGGCCCGAGTAATCGACACGCTTGCCGAGCAAGTTTTGGCGGAAGCGCCCCTGTTTGCCCTTGAGCATGTCGCTGAGCGACTTGAGCGGGCGGTTGCTTGCGCCGGTGACCGCGCGGCCGTGGCGACCGTTGTCGAAAAGCGCATCAACGGCTTCCTGAAGCATTCGCTTCTCGTTGCGGATGATGACTTCCGGTGTCTTGAGTTGCAGCAGGTTTTTCAACCGGTTGTTGCGATTGATAACCCGGCGGTAGAGATCGTTGAGATCCGAGGTGGCGAACCTTCCGCCTTCAAGCGGCACGAGCGGACGGAGATCCGGCGGAATCACCGGAAGAACGTTGAGGATCATCCACTCCGGACGAGTGCGCGACTGGAGGAAGCCCTGGGCGAGCTTGAGACGCTTTGCCAATTTGGTTTTGGTCGTCTTGCTCTTGGTCTTCTCCATCTGCTGTTGCAGCTCTTTGACCAACTCCGCGAGGTCGATCCGCTCAAGGAGCTTTTGCAGCGCTTCCGCTCCCATTCCGGCGGTGAAGTCCTCACCGTATTGCTCCTCGGCTTCACGCAGTTCGTTCTCGTTGAGCAACTGCCCCGCTTCCAGGCCGGTGTTGCCCGGATCGATAACGATGTAATCCTCGTAGTAGATGACGCGCTCGAGTTGCTTGGCTGTAAGGTCGAGCATGAGCCCGAGACGCGACGGCGTGCACTTGTAGAACCAGATGTGCGACACAGGCACAGCCAGCTCGATGTGACCCATGCGTTCGCGCCGGACCCGCGCCAGAGTGACCTCGACGCCGCAACGGTCGCAAACCACGCCCTTGTGCTTGATGCGCTTGTATTTTCCGCACGTGCATTCCCAATCGCGGGTCGGCCCGAAGATGCGCTCGCAGAACAAGCCGCCTTTCTCGGGCTTGAAGGTGCGGTAGTTGATCGTCTCGGGATTCTTCACCTCACCGTGGCTCCAGGAACGGATGGAATCCGGGGCAGCCACGGTGACGGAGACTTGGTCGAAGGACGGGGCAGCCTCGCCCGACAGATCGCGTAGAATTTGTTCGCTCATGATAGTTTCTTTGATCCCGTTGAATTTCAGGCCACGAGGTCTGCTGGCAAGCGGCCCGGTTTGCCTGCCTTGACGTCGAGCCCGAGGCTCTTCATCTCCTTGATGAGAACGTTGAACGACTCCGGCGTTCCTGCCTCGAGGGCGTTGTCGCCCTTGACGATCGACTCGTAGATCCTCGTGCGCCCTTGGACGTCATCGGATTTGACAGTGAGAAGCTCCTGCAGCGTGTAGGCCGCACCGTAGGCTTCCAGCGCCCAGACTTCCATTTCGCCGAAGCGCTGGCCGCCGTATTGGGCTTTGCCGCCCAGAGGCTGCTGGGTAACGAGTGAGTAAGGCCCGACCGCGCGAGCGTGAATCTTGTCGGCCACGAGGTGCCCGAGCTTCATCATGTAGATGTAGCCGACAACAACCTCCTGTTCGAATCGCTCGCCATTGCGGCCATCATAGAGAACTGCCTTGCCGTTTGGCTGGACCCAAGTGAAGCCGTCCACCTTTCGTGCATCGTCGAGGTAGTTGAAAATTTTCTGTTCGTTGATGCCGTCGAACACAGGTGTCGCCACCTTGAATCCGAGAGCCTTCGCAGCGATGCCGAGATGCGTCTCTAGCACTTGGCCCACGTTCATTCGGCTCGGCACGCCGAGCGGATTGAGCACAATATCGACCGGCGTTCCGTCGGCGAGGAAAGGCATGTCTTCCTCGGGGACGATCTTCGCAACGACACCCTTGTTGCCGTGGCGTCCGGCCATCTTGTCGCCGACGCTGAGCTTGCGCTTGCTGGCGATGTAAACTTTGACCTGCTTGACGATACCGGGATCGACTTCGTCTCCGCTCTCGACGCGCATGAGATTTTCCTCGCGCTCGTGCTGGAGGTCATCGAAACGGTGGCGGTATTGGCCGATAATCTCGAGGATCTTGTTGCGGATCGGACTCGGGTCGATCTCCACCTGATTGTAAACGCCTGCCAGTTTGCGCAGCAGCGTCTTGGTGATCTTCCGGTTCGCGGGAATGATAATCTCGCCGCTTTCGCCGTTCACCACGTCGAGCGGAATCTTTTCGCCGAGAAGAACGTTGGAAAGAGCCTCGGTGAGTTGCTCGTGCAACTCGTCGCTGCGCTTCTTGTAATCCTCGTCCATCTGCTTCGCCTGCTTTTTGGCTTCCGACGGACTGAGCTTGGTCTTTGCCAGCTCTTTCTTGGACGAAACTTTGACGTCCATGACAATGCCGTAGGTTCCCGAAGGCACCGTGAGCGAGGTATCCTTAACGTCTGCAGCCTTCTCGCCGAAGATGGCGCGGAGGAGGCGCTCTTCCGGAGCCAGTTCCGTCTCGCTTTTCGGCGTGATCTTGCCGACGAGGATATCCCCCGGCTTCACCTCAGCACCGATGCGGACCACTCCGTCCGGCCCGAGGTTGCGCAGCGCTTCCTCGCCGACGTTGGGGATGTCGCGCGTGATTTCCTCCGGCCCGAGCTTCGTGTCGCGCGCGCCGATTTCGAATTCGTCGATGTGGATGGATGTGTAAATGTCCTCCTTCACCACCCGCTCGCTGATGAGGATTGCGTCCTCGAAGTTGTATCCGCTCCACGGGGTGAAGGCGACAAGCACGTTGCGGCCGAGCGCGAGTTCCCCGCCCTCGGTGCACGGACCGTCGGCGATCACATCGCCACGCTTGACGGTCTGTCCTTTTTTGACGAGCGGATGCTGGTTGATGCATGTGCTGCTGTTCGACCGCATGAACTTCCGCAGTTCGTAAGCATACACGTGCTTGTCGGGGTCGGTCTTGATCTTGCGCTTGCCCTCAGGAAGCTGGCCATCTTTGGTCACAATAATCTGGTCGGCAGTCACCGAGGCGACTCGACCGGATTCTTCCGCAACAATGACAGCCTTGGAGTCGCGGGCCACGCGGCCTTCGAGACCGGTGCCGACGAGAGGCGACTCGGAACGCAGGAGCGGAACCCCCTGGCGTTGCATGTTCGATCCCATCAGCGCGCGGTTGGCGTCGTCGTGCTCGAGGAACGGAATGAGGCCGGCAGCAACGGACACCAACTGCTTGGGCGACACGTCCATGTAGTGAACTTTCGCCGGCTCGACTTCGAGGAAGTCGCCGCGATAACGGACGGAAACTTTATCTCCGACCAGTTTGCCATGGCCGTCCACAACCGAGTTGGCCTGCGCCACCAGGAAGTTTTCCTCCTTGTCCGCGGCGAGGTAATCGATCTGATCGGTGACCCGCCCGTTGACCACTTTGCGGTAGGGCGTCTCGATGAAGCCGAAATCGTTGATGCGCGCAAAAGTGCTCAGCGAGCTGATGAGGCCGATGTTGGGACCCTCGGGCGTCTCGATCGGGCAAATGCGGCCGTAATGAGAAGGATGCACGTCGCGAACCTCGAACCCGGCCCGGTCGCGGCTCAAGCCGCCCGGCCCGAGCGCGGACAGACGGCGCTTGTGAGTCAGTTCGGAGAGCGGATTCGTCTGATCCATGAACTGGCTGAGTTGGGACCGCCCGAAGAAATCGCGGACCACGCCGCTGAGCGCCTTCGGGTTGATTAGTTTCGAAGGCGTTATGTGCTCGAGGGCGGAGTCGAACAATGTCATGCGCTCCTTGACCACTCGCTCGGTGCGGGCGAGGCCGGTGCGGCACTGGTTGGCCAGAAGTTCGCCCACGGTGCGGACGCGCCGGCTACCGAGGTGATCGATGTCGTCAACAATGCCCTCCTCACGCTTCAATTCGAGCAAGTGCTTGACCGCGGCGATGAAATCTTCGCGGGTCATCACACGCGTCTCGTCCGGAATATTGAGATTGAGCTTGAGATTGATTTTGTGGCGGCCGACGCGACCGAGATCGTATTTCTTCGGATCGAAGAACATGCGCTTGAGCATGCTCTTGGCATTGGCCACGGTCGGCGGATCACCCGGACGCAGCTTGCGATAAATATCCTTGAGCGCTTCTTCCTCGTTGTGGGCGGGATCCTTGCGCAGGGACTTGATGATGGTGTCATCCCCCGACACATCGACAACGGAGACCTTGGCAATCCCGGCGGCGAGCAGGCGCGATACAGTGGCCTTGTTCAAAGGCTCGAAAGCATTGGCCAAAACTATTTCGCCGTCCTTGATATCTTCCACCAGCACCTTGCTGGCCAGCTCGTCCTCGTCGAGACGGCCGCCGAGCTTGAGATCCTGCGGCGAGTAGAAAAGGCCGACGATGTCCTTGTCCGAGGGATACCCCATGGCGCGAAGGAATGTGGTGGCGAGGAATTTGCGCCGGCGCTTGCGGCGATCCATGTAAACGTAGAGCAGATCGTTTGTGTCGAACTGGACTTCGACCCACGAACCGCGGTCCGGAATGATGCGGAAGCTGTAGAGAATCTTCCCGTTGGCGTGGAGAGTTGATTCGAAGCAGATGCCGGGCGAGCGGTGCAACTGGCTGACGATCACGCGCTCCGCTCCGTTTATGACAAAAGTGCCCTGCGGGGTCATGAGCGGCAACTCGCCCATGTAGACTTTTTCTTCCTTCGTTCCCTTCTCGTCCTTGAAGCGGAAGGTCACGTGCAGCGGCGCGCTGTAGGTTTCCCCTTCCCGCTGAGCTTGCAGCGCGCCGAGCTTCGGCTGACCGATGTCATAACCGACATATTCCAGCACCATCTTCTCGTCGTAGCTGGGGATCGGGAAGACCTCGCGGAAAACGGCCTCGAGGCCGGTGTTTTTGCGTTTGCCCGGGGAGACTCCCTCCTGCAGGAACTCCTTGTAGGAGTCGACCTGCAACTCGATGAGGTTGGGAGCTTCCGTAGTTTCCTTGAGCTTGCCGAAGTAAAGACGATCAGACATTGATGCGAAGGTTGTTATTGCGCGGAGCGCTGGTGTGTTTTCCCCCGACTGCGGCGAAAAAGTGCGCGAGACAAAACATCCCTACACCGGTCGGGCTCGCGCTCGTGCGCGTTGCCGACTCAGAGCAGGGTGTCAAGCTTCGGACAATGGTTCGACGGGATTCCCGGGAAAGACCGTAAAATATGAAGGGATCCCGGGCGGGGGTCAAGGAGAAAAATCACCCCTCCCCGCCCGGGCAGCAGATTATTTGATTTCGACCTTGGCTCCTGCCGCTTCGACCTTTTTCTTGATCTCTTCGGCTTCTTCCTTGGTCACCCCTTCCTTGAGGGGCTTGGGAGCGCCTTCGACCAGAGCTTTGGCGTCGGCCAAGCCCAGACCGGGCACGGCGGCGCGAACTTCTTTGATCACGGCGATTTTGTTTCCGCCCGCATCGGCGAGGATGACGTCGAAGGAGGTTTTCTCCTCCGCAGGAGCTGCTCCTCCGCCTCCGGCGGCCGGCGCGGCGACAGCAGCCACCGGTGCGGCGGCGCTGACTCCCCATTTTTCCTCGAGGGCTTTGACGAGTTCGGACACTTCCAGAACGGTGAGCCCGCTCAGTTGGTCCACGATAGTTTCGATGTTTGCCATACTATAACAGCTGCCGCACGAGTTCGGCCCGCGCGGCCCGCTTCCTTGGTTGTGGTATTGTCGCCCGCCGGGGCTCCGGCGGATTTGAGCCGGACAGCCGTCCGACCGACAAGGAACCGTTCATGTTTCGTTCTTGCCGCGCCGCCAAACACCGGCCACGCGGCAAAATTTTCAGGCCGCCCCTCCCGCGGCATCCACTTTGGCCTTGAGCGCGCGCGCGAGGCTCGCTCCCGGCTCGTTGAGCGTGCGCACCAGCTTGCCGGCCGGCGAATTGAGCAGTCCGAGCAGCTGCGCCTGCAGAACGGGCAGAGGCGGAAGATCAGCCATGGCTTTAACCTGCTCGGCGGATAGGAGCGCGCTGTCCAGGATGCCGACCTTGACGCTCGGCTTCTTGAACTCGGCGGCGAAAGTCTTGATTACTTTGGCCGTCGCGCAGATGTCCTGCTCGCCGGTGACAATTGCCGTCTGACCGGAGAGAGCAGCCGACAGGTCAGGCAGGCCGAGTTCGGTCACCGCGATCTTCAGCATGGTGTTTTTCACCACGTGGCACTCGGCACCGACGGCAACGAGGCGCGTGCGCAACTCGGCAAACTCATCCACCTTGAGCCCGGTGTAGTCGGCGACCAGCAGGAACGGCGAAGCGTTCAGCTGGTCCTTGAGATCCTTGACAATATTGGCTTTTTCGGGGCGCATGGCGGTCAATTTTTGCTGAGGTTGGAAATATCCAGCGGGACACCGGGAGTCACGGTGGCCGCGAGGGTCACGCTTTCGATGAAAACGCCCTTGGCGGTCGGCGGGCGCGACTTGGCCACGGCGTCGAGGACCACATCGCCATTGGCAACAAGGGCGTCCTCACTGAAGGAAAATTTTCCGATCGGAACGGCGATGTTGCCGTTCTTGTCGAGTTTGAACTCCACGCGGCCGGCCTTCACTTCGCCCACGGCCTTGGCCGTGTCGTCGGTAACCGTGCCGGTCTTGGGATTCGGCATGAGACCGCGCGGCCCGAGCACTTTGCCAAGCTTGCGCACCTCCGCCATGGCGGCAGGCGTGGCAATGGCCACGTCGAAATCAGCGAAGCCCTCGTTGCACTTCTTGATCATATCCTCGAAGCCGACATGCTCGGCGCCCGCCGCTCTTGCTGCCTCGGCCGCCGCGCCGGTGGCGAAGACGAGAACGCGCACGTTCTTGCCGCTGCCGTGCGGGAGCGGAGTGGTGCCGCGAACCATCTGGTCGGACTGTTTGGGATCCACCCCCAAGTGCATCGAGAGGGTAACAGTCATGTCGTATTTGGCCGGAGGCATGCCCTTGAGCACCTTGACGGCCTCGGCCAGCGGATACTTCCGCGCGGGATCGACGGCTTTTTTTGCCGCCTCGTAACGTTTGCTTCTGTTTTTTGCCATGTTGTTTTGCAGTGCGTGCGAGCCGTCGGGCTCTCCTGCGGTTTGCACCGCGCTCGCGCGCGATGCGTTGTAGTTTTTCTATGCCTCGATCTCCACGCCCATCTGGCGTGCGGTGCCGGCAATGATCTTCATCGCGGCCTCGTCGTCGCGGGCATTGAGATCCTTCATCTTGGTCTTGGCGATCTCAAGCAGCTGTTTTTTGTTCAGCTTGCCGACCTTCGTCTTGTTGGGTTCCTTCGACCCGGCTGCAATGCCGGCGGCTTTCTTGATCAACACCGACGCCGGGGGCGATTTGGTGATGAACGTGAAAGACTTGTCTTTGTAAACCGTGATGACCACCGGGAGGATGTCCCCGGCCTGCTTTTGCGTGGCGGCGTTGAACTCCTTGCAAAACGCCATGATGTTCACGCCCTTCTGGCCCAAAGCCGGGCCGACCGGAGGCGCGGGATTTGCTTGGCCCGCGGCGATCTGCAGTTTGATGGTTCCGATAACTTCTTTTGCCATAAATATTCCCCTATTCCTCCCGATCGACTTGCCAATATTCCAAATCGACCGGCGTCTCGCGTCCGAAGATCGTGACCGACACGCGCAACTTGCCCTTGTCGGGATCGACTTCCTCCACCACACCCGTCTGGTTCTGGAACGGCCCGTCGGCAACTTTGACTTTTTCGCCGACTTGGAATGAAACCTTGGGTTTGACCGTATCCACGCGCTCCTGGATCTGCGCCAGCATGCTTTCCACCTCGCGTGGCCGCATCGGCATGGGGCGGTCCTTCGTTCCCGCGAATCCGATGACACCCGGCGTGTCCTTGATAAAATACCAGGTGCGATCCACCACGCCGCCCTCCTCGGCGAGAAGGTGCATGTTCACGATGATGTAGCCGGGAAAGAACTTCCGCGTGGTTTCGCTCTTCTTGCCCTGCTTGATCTCCTGCACGCGCTCGGTCGGGATGAGCACGTTGTAAACCAAGTCACCCATCTCTTCGGTTTTGAGCCGCTTGATGATGCTGTCGTAAACTTTCTTCTCCTGGCCGGAGAGGACTTGCACGACGAACCATTGGTCGCGCGGAGCAGGAATGCGAAGGGCGGTGGTGGACATGGGGCGTGATTATGCCGGGCGGGTCAGCCAACCGACAACGTTGACGAGCATGAGGTCGAAGAACGCGATGTATCCGCCCAAAATCAGCATTGCGACGATGACAACGACAGTGGAGTCGGACAATTCCTTGAACCGGCGGAATCCTTTTTCTTTCGGATCCCACGGCCAGGTGCATTTGCCCAGCTCGGTGCGGACTTCGGCGATGAAAGTTTTGGCTTTGCGGAACATTTGCTGGAGACGCGAGGGCCGGAGCGGTCGGGAGAGCAGGCCAGGAGGGACTCGAACCCCCAACCGACGGTTTTGGAGACCGCTACTCTACCAATTGAGCTACTGGCCTGTGCGTGTCCTCCGATATTAGTCCAGAATCTCCGAAACGCGACCGGCGCCGACGGTGCGGCCGCCCTCGCGGATGGCGAAACGAATGGTTTTTTCCATGGCGATCGGCGTAATCAACTCGACTTCCATCGAGATGTTGTCGCCCGGCATCACCATTTCCACGCCGTCAGGCAGCTTCACGGTTCCGGTCACGTCAGTCGTGCGGAAGTAAAATTGCGGACGGTAGTTGGAGAAGAACGGCGTGTGACGCCCCCCCTCGTCCTTGCTGAGGATGTAAACCTCGGCCTTGAATTTTTTGTGCGGAGTTATCGAACCGGGCTTGGCCAGCACTTGGCCGCGCTCGACGTCTTCTTTTTTCACACCGCGGAGCAGGGCGCCGATGTTGTCGCCCGCGAGCGCCTCGTCGAGAAGCTTGCGGAACATTTCGATGTCGGTGACCGTCGTTTTGGCCGTGGGCTTGATGCCGACGATCTCGATTTCCTCCATCTTCTTGAGCTTGCCGCGCTCGACACGGCCGGTGCAAACGGTGCCGCGACCTTCAATGTTGAACACGTCCTCGATCGGCATGAGGAACGGCTGATCTAGCGGACGCTGCGGTTCGGGAATGTAGCTGTCCACCGCATCGATGAGGGCCATGATGGCTTTCTCGCCTTCCGCGTCGCCATTGAGGGCCTTGAGGGCGGAACCCTTGACGATCGGGATCTTGTCGCCCGGGAACTCGTATTTGCTGAGAAGATCGCGGATTTCCATCTCGACGAGGTCGAGGAGTTCGGGATCATCGACCATGTCGCACTTGTTCATGAACACGACGATCGAAGGCACGCCGACCTGGCGGGCGAGCAGGATGTGCTCGCGGGTCTGCGGCATCGGGCCGTCAGCGGCGCTGACCACGAGGATGGCGCCGTCCATTTGGGCCGCGCCGGTGATCATGTTCTTGATGTAGTCGGCGTGGCCGGGGCAATCGACGTGCGCGTAGTGACGCTTGTCGCTCTCGTATTCCACGTGCGCGGTGTTGATCGTGATGCCGCGCTCTTTTTCTTCCGGAGCCGCATCGATGTCCGCGTAGCCGCGGGCTTGCGCTTTGCCGGCCTTGGCGAGCACGGTGGTGATCGCCGCGGTGAGCGTGGTTTTGCCGTGGTCCACGTGGCCGATCGTGCCGATGTTGACGTGGGGTTTGTCGCGTTTGAACGTATCCTTAGCCATAGTGCTTGGTTTGTTTTGGTTTGGTGTTGCGAATTTTGCGCCGCGCGCGGCTGGAGCCCATGACCGGGATTGAACCGGTGACCTCGTCCTTACCAAGGACGTGCTCTACCAACTGAGCTACATGGGCAAATTCCGCAAAATATTTAAGGTTGATGGTTTCGGTGTATTTTCGCGGCGTCAAAAAAGGCGAAGCAGCCCGCGACCGTCAACCCGCCCGATTTGCGAATTCACGGCTTGCGGACTGCGCGACTATTTCGCAGCGTCCGACCTTTATGCCTCTGAAGCTGTCCTGTGTCAAAGGAGTTTTTCACAGATCCGACACTTCCGGTCACCAAGAGTCTGTTGAGAAAGCGGAGGAAGATCAGCGGGACAAAAACTTGGCCGGAGCCTGCTCGTCGCTCTGACAGGCGGGAGGCAATACGAAAGATGCGAGCAGAAAAAGCGCGTGGAGGCGGAGTTTGATGGCTCGGCTATATCTCAACCACGATCTATCGCGGCAAGATCCGTCCCGGCACCTGAGGCGCGTGTCACCAATTCAGACCAACACTGTCTCCTGCACTCGGCTTATCGCTGTAGCGCGGCCGCTCGCCTCATCTACATCGACCTGCACCCCGCAAATCTGGACCGCGCCACCCGCCACGGGCAACGTGGTCGGCATTCCGGTAAGGAAACGGCGGAGGATGGATTCCTTGGTCCTTCCGAGAATGGAGTCTGCCGCTCCGCACATTCCGGCATCGCAGAGAAACGCAGTCCCGCCGGGAAAAATCTGCTCGTCCGCCGTCTGCACATGCGTGTGCGTGCCGACAACGGCGGAAACGTTGCCGTCCAAGTAACGGCCAAGCGCGATTTTCTCGCTCGTTGTCTCCGCATGAAAATCGACAAAGATGACCTTTGTTGACTGGCGCATTTTTTCCACCACGGCCATCGCAGAGTGGAACGGGTTGTCCAACGGCGGGTTGAGATATGTCAGTCCGCGCACATTGATCACGCCGACCGGACCTTTCGGCGTCTCAAGCACCACCGAGCCTGAACCCGGCGTTCCTTCCGGATAATTGCACGGCCGCAGCAGCCGCGGCTCGGTTTCAATGTAGGCGGGCAAATCTTTTTGATCCCACACATGATCGCCGGTGGTAATCACCGTTGCGCCGGCCTTGAGCAGCTCGATGCACTGCTTGCCGCTGATACCGCGTCCTCCGGCAGCGTTCTCGCCGTTCACGACCGTAAAATCGGCGCACAGCTCCTCCTGCAAGCCGCGCAGCCGCTTGGTCAGAGCCTTGCGACCGGGTTCACCGACCACGTCTCCCAAAAAAAGTATCCGGATCATTGATTTCGAGCCGAAAGGCATAGAGATTCCCCGCTTTCGCCGCCATGCAATTCGTCCGCACCGCTTTTGCTTTCCTCCTGCTCGCCGCCTGCGCCTGCGCGCAGAAACTCACGCCGCTCGCCCCTCAACCAGACTGGCTGGCTCTCGGAAAATTCCAGCACACAATCACAAAAGACGAATTCACCCGCCTGCTCACGCAGGTTTACGCGCCGCGCGGGGGATGGAGCGAGTATTTCAAAATCGACAACGCCGGAGTCTGTGTTTCGATAGCTGCCGGCAAGCCGCCATTCCGTCTCGAGTTTGCGCCCGGCGCAGATAGCGCCAAGCCCGTGCCCCGGTATTGGGAAAGGCGGCTGAGTCTCGACGGAATGGTCATCGCTTTGGATCCGGGTCACCTCGGCGGCCCGTGGGCACGCATGGAAGAGCGATGGTTCCAGATCGGCGCAAACAAACCGGTCACCGAGGGGGACATGACGCTGCAGGTGGCGCGCCTCCTCAAGCAGGAACTCGAGAGCCGCGGCGCCAAAGTGCACCTCACGCGTGAAGGATCGAAGCCGGCAACGAAACTTCGTCCGGAACAACTTCGCGGCGAGGCGTCCGCCTCCCTGCGGGACCAAGGTCGGAGCATCACACCGGCTTCGCTCAAATCGGAGGCCGAACGTCTTTTCTACCGCACCGGCGAAATCCGCGCCCGAGCGAAGAAGGTCAACGAGCACATCAAACCCGATCTGGTCCTGGCCCTGCACTTCAACGCCGAGGGCTGGGGTGATCCCGCAAACCCCACGCTCGTCGGCGAAAACCACCTGCACCTACTCGTGAGCGGATGCTACAGCCCGGACGAACTCGCCTACGAGGATCAGCGTTATGACCTCATGGTCAAACTGCTCAACCGTTCCTACGACGAAGAGGTCGCCCTGTCACGCAGCGTGGCACGCTCCATGGCACAAGCGACAGGACTACCGCCATACACTTACCTCTCGAACTCCGCCATCAACGTTGGCGGTTCGCCCTACATCTGGGCGCGCAACCTGCTCGCAAATCGCCTATTCGAGTGCCCGGTCATTTACCTTGAGCCGTATGTGATGAACAATCGCGAGGTCCACGACCGCATCCAGTTGGGCGATTACCGCGGGGCTCGCATCGTCGCGGGCACGCCTCGCGAAAGCATCTTCCGCGAATACGCACGATCTGTGGCCGAAGGGCTGGAGGCCCACTACGGAAACAATTGACCGGGAATGGCGCGGATCGACCCGACCAAAAATTCCATCCGTGCCATTTGTGCCGTCCGTGGTTTAAAAACTCCGGTCATGAAAATCCTCGCGGTGGCCAACCAGAAAGGCGGCGTCGGCAAGACCACCACGTCGGTCAACCTCGCGGCCGGACTTGCCAGACGCAACAAACGCGTCCTGCTCATCGACCTTGACCCGCAGGGCAACGCCACCAGCGCCGTGGGCGCAGAAGCACAGAATCCGCCCACGCTTTACGGTCCCCTCACCGGAGCCGCCGACATCCGCTCCTGCCTTACCCCCACGCGCATTGCCGGCCTTTCGCTGGTCGCGGCAAACATCGACCTTGCAGGACTCGAAATTGAAGTGGCGCGGATGGAGGACCATCTGCAGCAATTGCGGCGTGCGTTGCAACCGCTGCGCGACGAGGGCGCCTTCGACTTTGCCATCCTTGATTGCCCGCCTTCGCTGGGCATCCTGATGACCAATGCTCTCGTCGCCGCCGACCAGCTCCTTGTCCCCGTGCAATGCGAATACTACGCACTCGAGGGGCTCGGAAAACTGATGTTTGTCATGGGCCAAATTCGCGAGTCCGGCGCCAACCCCGGGCTGACGCTCTCCGGTCTGCTCATGACCATGTTCGACCGACGGACCAACTTGTCCGAGGCGGTGGTCAAGGATGTCCGCGACCATTTCCAAGAGGTGCTTTATGAAACTGTCATTCCCCGCTCTGTGCGCTTGAGCGAGGCGCCGAGTTTCGGACGGACCATTTTCGAGCACGACCCCCACGGCACCGGCGCCAAAGCCTACGGTGAACTCGCCGCGGAATTCATCAAACGCCACGAAGCAGATCTTTCATTCGTCAACGCACCCGCATCATGAACCAAAACGACATCCTCGATCTTTTCCGCAAAACCAAAGCCCTGCTTCACGGCCATTTCGTCCTCCGCTCCGGGCTGCACAGCCGTGAATTTTTCCAATGCGCCCTGCTTCTCCGGGATTCGCAAGTGGCGGACCAAGTCTGCGGCGAGCTGGCCGGCCGCCTGCGCGAGACCGACTTCGATACGGTGATTTCCCCCGCCCTCGGCGGCATCTTGGTCGGACAGGAAGTAGCCCGCCAACTCGGCAAGCCGCACATTTTTGCCGAGAAGGACGACAACGGCGCTCTCGTGCTGCGGCGCGGATTCGCCATCGCACCCGGCGAGCGCTTCCTTGTGATCGAGGACGTCGTCACACGAGGCGGACGCCTGATGGAAACGGTCGATATTGTGAAACAGCACGGCGGCACCGTCGTGGCGGCCGCCTGCCTGGTGAACCGCTCGGGCGGACAACTCCCCGCGATGAATTTCCCCTTCACCGGTCTTGTCGAAATGAATCCTGAAACATTTCCTCCCGATGCCCTGCCGCCGGACTTGGCCGGCACCCCAGCAATAAAGCCGGGCAGCAAGTGAATGGACGTCCTCGCGTTTTTTTCGCATTGGGAGACCTACCGGCTCTGCATCGAGCGGAACACCCTGCATCATCGCGAGGTCGGCGAAATTCTGCGCGGTGAACTGCTTGCCGTGACAAAACCGTTTACTTTTCTCGATCTCGCCTGCGGTGACGCCCAATTGACCTCGCGACTCCTCGCCGGCACGCGGGTCGAAGCCTACACAGGAGTGGACTTCTCGGCCCCTGCCCTCGCGCTTGCGCGCAACAATATGGCCGCGCTTGATTGCGTGTCCTCATTCCGTGAGACCGACTTCACGGGTTTTCTGCGGACCGGACATCATGGCCATGACATCATTTACCTCGGGCTGTCCCTGCATCACTTTGAGCACCACACGAAAGGCGATGTGATGAAACATCTCTACCGGGCCACGAATCCCGGCGGCAGTCTTTACCTTTTCGAACCGGTGCTACGCGGCGGAGAAACGCGGGAAGATTACCTCGCGCGTTGGCATCAAAGCATGGACACCGACTACGCCAATTTCTCCGAGGTGCAACGCGAACAGCTTTGGAGGCATGTGAGCACCTCCGATTTTCCGGAAAGGCCGGAGGAATACGGCGCCATGGCCCGGGCGGGCGGTTTTCGGGACGCGTCGGTGCTGTTCACCGCTCCGAAGGGTTTCTACAGCCTGTTCCGGTTCTCCGCCTGAAAGGTCCTATTGGCCGATCAGTTGCCGGAACTCCGGTGTGCCGCGGATCATCGCATACATCGGATCGTTGGCCAGGGCGGCACGTGCCTGAACGCCCCCTAACTGAACGGCCTTTCGCGCAGATTCGAGGAAAGGATTCATCTCGCGATTGGCGAACTCGAAGCGAGCCAAAGCCAACCAGACACCGGGATCGTTCGTTTGCACGGCGGTCAGCTTGCGTGCAGGACCAAGGCCCGCCTTCCATTGCCCGTTGTTGTTGCAGAAATCGACAGCGAACTTGAGAAAGTCCGGACTCTCGCCGAAGTCGCGCATGGATTGCGTGATCTGCTGATCCACGAGGTTGGTTTGGCCGGTCTCCATGTAAAGACGCAGCAAGTTGAAGACTGCTTCCGGATTGTTCGGGTTTGCGGCCAAGTCTGCCCGCAGCACCTCGATTTCACGGTCCGCTTCGCGCAGGCGCACCACCCGTTGGCGGGCTTTGCGCACCGCACGGTTGCGCGGATCGCCCTCGATGGCTTTGTCCCAAATCGCAGCCATTTCATCCCATCGCTTTTGCGCACGGAGGATATCGCTGAGCGCCACGAGGGACTCCATGTTGTTCGGGTGGAGCTGCAAGGCTTGGCGGTAGGCGCGCTCCGCCTCGGGCCACATTCCGCGCGCGCGGTAAATGTTTCCGGTGGAATTGCGCAATTTGGAAAAAGAGCGCTTGGCGTCGAAATCCTCGTGGTAGTTCTTGTCGCCGAGCAACCGGTCCACATAGGCGTTCCAATAGCGGAAATCCTCCTCCACAACTTCGGGCGGCAGTGTTTGCAGAGGCTCCTTGTTCAGTCGGTAACTCAGCCCGTTGGGAATTGCGTAAGCGTAAGTCCACTCCATCGGGAAGCTTTCCTCGATGAAAAAGTCGCGCTTGTCCTTGTTCTTTTCGAAAATCCACTGCGCGATGGCGGCGTGGTATAGAATTCCGACGTTGGGATCCTGCGGATTCGCACCGGGCGGAAGACTGGTGGTCACCTTGGTGACTATCTCCATCAGCTCACGCTCACTCGGCATGATTGTGTCATCCGGCGGATACTGCTTGTCGCGACCCAGCCATTTTTCGAACCAGCCCTTGGCTTTGGGACGCCCCGGCGCGTAATGGTCGTGGATATATCTCTGGTAAAACGCGTCGGCCAGCGCGTTCTGGGTGACGATCACGAGATCGCGGCGGTCGAAGCCGGGATCGCGCCGATATTTCGGATCGACGAAACTTTCGCCGAGAATCATGTAGGTCGGCACAAAGCGGCCGGGATCGGTTCCGCCGAAAACAAACGCGTTCTTAGGCAGGTCTTTCAACATGTCGTGACCGTAGTCCCAGCCGAACCAGTGATCGCGTTGGCTGCAGAGCGGAGCGTTGCGGATACCAGTCCACAAGGGCAACAGAGGCAGAAGAAATGCCGCGTAGCGAATTGCGGGCCTCGCCGACACAGCCCGCGCCAACACGTAACCCGTTCCGACGGCGCAGATCAGGGCGAAAAGAAGATAGGCATAGCCGTGATACGGAAACTGCAGCGACCATGAATCGATGGTTGTTTCCGTGCGCTCCATCACGGGCTGCAAGAATGCAGCGAGCAAAAAGCCGATGAGCAGCACGTAAAGAAAAGTTCTTTGACGCAGGGGCAGACGGAAAACGGCCAGCACCGAAGCAAAAAAAGCCACGATGCACCACGGCGTGAAGTTCTCGATGAGCTTGCCGGTGTAAAAAGCAACGAACTCGCGCCCGATCTCCAAAGTCGAGACGCGCTCCGGATCCTGCGGCTCCGGCGGCTTCTCCGGAGCGGTGCCCATGCCCTTTCCAAGCGTGCGCACGATCAGGTCGGAGAGACTGCCGGCGTATTGCGTGCGGTTGATCGAGTAAAAGAACCCTTCCGGCGTGCTGGTGTAACCCCAGTTCATCGGAGGATTCGTCGAAGACGCCAACGGCATGTAGGCGTAGGGCAAAAGACCGGCAATAACCGCCACCGGGACGAGCAAAACGATCTTGAGGTCAGCGCGACGCCACTTGAGCACGAGCAGGATGATGAGGCCGAGCATCGCGAAGTAGAAAAAGCGCACCGCGGTGGACCAAGTTGTCGCGTCGTTCGAAAGCCAGGCGAACCCGAGGTAAACCAGCGCGGCACTCACCAGCGAGGCGACAAGCACATCCCAAAAGACGCTGCGGCGGACGAGCAAGGGAACCAGGAGCGGCAGAGGAGCCAGCGCCAGCGTCAAGTGGTGGTTGCTCATGCACAAAGCAAAAGTGAAAAACGTCGCAAGAATCGGAAGGTCGAGCAGCGGCCGCCGGACCCAACAGTAAAGCGAGATGAGGAACAACCCCACGAGAAGCCCGTGCAGCGTGTAAACCTCTGCAATCACCGCCTGCGTCCAAAACGAGAAGCTGAAAGCGAACAGCAGCCCGCAACTTCCAGCGATGAGCGCGATCATCATTTGGGGCAAAGTGGATGTGCGCCCGTCTCCACCCCACCACGGCATCATCCACCGCAACATGCTCGAGGCGAGGAGCGTGGTCGCCCCGACCGCAAGCGCGCCGCAGAGCCCGCTGAACAGATTGACCTCCCACGCCGCATTGCCGATTGGCAGGAGTTGAAAAAGCCACGCGAGCAGCGTCCACAACGGATAGCCCGTCGGATGCGGAACACCGAAGTGCTGGGCCGCCGCGATAAACTCTCCGGAATCCAGCAAACCGACATTCGGCTGCGCCGTGTAGAAATAGACCGCACCGCTGACCAACGTCGCTGACAAGGCGGTCCACCAGTCGATGCGTTGGAAAAGATTCTCGCGCAAGTCCGCGTCCTCGGGTTCGTTGGTTCGGGCCATATAGGTCAAAAGCTCAGCAAACACATTCGGCGGGCCGGAGACAAGCGCGACGCACTTTGCTACCCGACCATTCCGCCCGCGAGCTGGTGAAGCTCGTCAGCCACCCGCTTGCGATCGGCCGGAGTCAGCCGGTCGATGAACAAGATGCCGTCCAGGTGATCAACCTCGTGCTGAAGGGCTCGGGAAAGCAAGCCCTCCGCCTCGAACTCGACCGGCGCGCCATCGAGATCCGTGCCCCGGACACGAACCATCGCTGAACGCTCCACGTCGCCGTGCACGCCGGGAATGCTCAGGCATGCCTCGCTCCCTATCTCGCGTTCCGCACAAAGCTCGATCTCCGGGTTCACCAGCACCATCGGCATGTGTTTGTGCACCGGCCGCGATTTGCCGCCGATGCGCAACACGCTGGGACGCTTTTTCGCCTCACGCGTGTCGATCACGATGATGCGTCGGGCGACACCGACTTGATTTGCCGCAAGTCCGCAACCGTCGTGCGAATACATCGCTTCGAGCATATCGGCGGCAAGCCGGCGCAATGCGTCGTCCACCTGCGCAACGGGCTCGGCCTTGGCGCGAAGAACGGGATGACCGAGTTTTGTGATGGCAAGCATGGGATCAGGGCTGGGCCTCGCCGGGAGGACGAGCGAAGGCCGGCAGATTCCGGATCCCGGCCTCCCGCAGGGCGTCGATGATGCGCACTATCACACGAAAGGGAACACCCTCGTCCGCTTGCAGCGCGATGCCTCGCTTGGGGTCCGCCTCGTTGGCGCGTCGTAATTCCTCGGCCAATCCATCCAAGGCAATCGGCTTGCCGTCCAATTGCAAAGACTGCTCGTCTTTTACTTCGAGAATAACCGGCGACTCGGCGGACTCGCCCTTGACGGCCGACTTCGACTCGGGCAAAGCGATCTTCAACTGCGGCAGACCCTTTTTGAATGACGTCGTGACGATGAAAAAAATCAGCAGAATGACAAGGATGTCGATCAGCGAGACGATGATGACATTCGGCGCCCGCCGCTTGCGCGTGTAGAACTTCATCGCGCGGTCACCCCTCCGCGCCGTAGCACTTGGCCATGAGGTCGGCCGCCGCACCCTCGAGCGAGACCGCCATGGTCTCGACCTTGCGCTGGAAATAATTGTAGGCCACGAGACAGACCACGGCCACGGCAAGACCCACGATGGTCGTATTCAAAGCCTCGGAAATTCCACGCGCCACGGCCGCGGGATCACCGCCCTCGCCGATATTCGAGAAAATTCCGACCAACCCCGACAACGTTCCAAGCAGGCCTAGCAACGGTGCTATGCCCGTGGCAACCTCGAGCAGGACGAGGCCGCTTTCCATCCGCACGATCTCGTGGCGGGCACGCATTTGGACGGCCTCGACGTTCTCCTGACGCGGCCAGCGCAGGTGCTCCAGGCACACGGACAGAATCCTTCCAAGTGGCGTGGGACTCGACTTGGCCAGGAAAACGAGGTTCTCGAGAGACTCGCCAGGCTGCAACGCCTCGACCGCTGTCTCAAGATCGCGGGGAAATATCAAATTCACCCGCAGCGCCGCCGCGCGGAACAAAATCACCGCAAGCGCGGCGATGGACAACACGAGCAGGAGGGCCATGAATAATCCTCCGCGGGCAAAAAATTCGAACGCTGCATGCAGGGCCTGTGTCATGTCAATTCGTGATGATACTGAAGGTGTAGTCTATTTCGATCTGCCCGCCTTCCAGCGTCGGCAAAATGTCCGGTGGAATCGGAGGTATCTCGGCGGCGAGGATAGACTCGAGCGTGACGATTTCAAAACTTTCGTTGGAGCTGTTCGAGATGACGCGCGGTTGCCGGACTTTGCCGGTCCGGTCCACGGTGAAAACCACGGATACCGTGCCGTAGCTGAAAAGATCCATCCTTGGTCCGATGAAATGATACCAACTCGAGCCGATCGCGTCGCTGATTGCCTTGCGATAGCGCCCTAGAGGTGTTGCCATGGATGCCACGGCCGCGCGACCGCGATTGCTGACGCTTCCGCTGATCCGGGTCGGACGCGCGTAGCGCTGGAATGAGGGTTTCGCCGAGGGTTGCGGCGGCTGCGTTTCTCGCGGTTCCTTCGGCTTCGGCTTGGGTGTCGGAGCTGACACTGCGATCGACTCCTCCGGCTGCGGAAGTTGGCTTTCTGTCCTTTCCGCGGGCGTGGGTTGCGGTTCCACGGGTTCGGGCGGTTTCGGCGGCGCAGGTGGGACCTCCGGCGCAGGTGGCGCCGTGTCGGGCTTTGCCAGCGCGAGCGCCTGCTGCTCGAGTTCGAGAAACTTCTGATCACTCCCATCTTGCGAGGGCAATGCCTCCCCTCCCTTGGCCGCATCGGGCGATGCAGCCGCCGTGTCGCGGTCGGATTCGAAACGTGCATTTTCATCCGGCTGCGATTCGGGTGCCGACGTGTCGATGAATCGCGAATTTTTCTCCGGCTCGGCGGGCGGCTGGATCAGCGTGATCGAGACCTCGTCCACCGGAGCCGATGGCTCGAATGCCCCGCTCGCATAAAACCATGCGATGGTCAGGATGAGAGCCACGTGAATGAGCACGGATAGCAGCAGCGCCCGCGTCGCTTTGCGCCGGTCAGTCTGACGCCCTGCAGTGCGCACCGTGGTCATCTTCCCCTCCTTCCCTCCGTGATACGCGCATGATGAAACAAATACTGTTGTGCGTAGCCCGCGTGCGGACCGAACCGCCGTGCCATCCGCTTTTCCAAAACCGCAGGCGAAACCTTCCCGCGTCCACGCCAGTAATGCCGCTGCAAGATGCGTGCGATCCAGACATCCACTGGAAAGGCCGAAAGCCGTCCGTAGGCAAAAAGAATCACGCAGTTGGCCACCTTCCGGCCGACTCCCGGCAGAGTGCAGAGCGCATCGCACAGGGTTGGATCATCGAGAGCCTTCCACTTTTCGAGATCGGCCTCGCCCGACGCCACGCGCCGCGCCGTGGCATGCAGGGTCTTGGCGCGAAACCCGAGCCCGCAGGCCCGCAAGTCATCTTCATCGGCATCTGCCAAAGCAGCCGCCCCGGGATAGCAACGAAGGCTTGTTCCCTGCACGCGGCCGCCGAAACGCGCGCGCAACGCGAAAGACATTTGGCGGATATGTGCGACTTGTTTCATCGAGGAAGTGATAAACGTGGCCAGGCACTCCCACGTCGGTTGCCGGATTATTCGCAGCCCCCGGCAAAACTCCAAGGCCGCACCCATGGTCTGGTCGCCGGGAAAACTCGCGTAAATCGAACTCAAATCGTGGTCCATCGCGAAGTAGTTCCGGACCGATGGCTCCCGCCCTTTGAGAATGGTCAGCGCGCCGTCATCTTCGCGGACTACGGCATGCATGCTCCCGATCAATCCCTCCCACGTTCCGTCCTCGCGTTCGTCCCAATGAAACACTTGACCGCATTCCAAGGTAGCTCGCAGATTGATCATTGCTGCAGGCTGTTCGCTCTTTGGTCGCAACCGGGAAACTGAAACACCGTCAAGCCGTCCGGCTACATCAACTTGACCGGCAGAAAGAATTCCAGAGCGCCGGCGTCCGGGGCCGGCCTGCCGTGGACGTCGATCGCGATGAGCAGCGCCTTGCGGACATGCAACTTGCCGACATCACCCATGCCGAGCAGCGCCGCCGCCAGTCCGCCCAAATCCGGCTGGTGCCCCACGAGCATCACTGACGCAAATTTTCCGTAGGCTTGCAGTTCTTCCATTGCACGCCACGGGTCCATGCCACAGGCGGCCCACGGAACTTCAACCGGCTCGATTTTCCCCAGCTCGCTCGCGACGAGTCCGGCCGTTTCCGCAGCCCTCACCACGGGACTGGAGAGAAGAACATCGGGCCTGATCTTGTGTTGGCGGCAGAACTTGCCGACGCGTCCTGCTTGCACCCGCCCCTTGTCCGTTAGGCGTCGCTCGTAATCGCGCGACGCGAGGACCTCCGCCTCGGCATGCCTGAGGAGATAAAGAAGCATGGAATCCCGCGTGGCGCCTACATCACCATGCCGCCATCGACCACGAGGGCCTGCCCCGTGATGTAACCGGCTTCGGCCCCGGCGAGAAAGGCCACTGCAGACGCGATATCTTCGGGCTTTCCAAACCGCCCCAAAGGAACACGCTCCACGACCGCGGTGCGGATACTCTCGGGCAGCACGTTGGTCATATCCGTCTCGATGAATCCGGGAGCGACGGCATTGACAGTGACACCGCGGCTGGAAAGCTCGCGGGCGATTGTTTTGGTCAGGCCGATCAACCCCGCCTTGCTCGCAGCGTAGTTTGCTTGCCCCGCATTGCCCATGATGCCGCTCACCGAGCTGATGTTGATGATACGGCCGCTGCGCTGCTTGGCCATCGGCCGCTGCACCGCGCGGATAAAGTTGAACGCGCCCTTCAAATTCGTGTCGACCACAACATCCCAGTCCTCGCTGCTCATCCGCATGCTAAGGCCGTCGCGCGTCAGTCCGGCATTGTTGACGAGGATGTCCACCTTGCCGAAGTCGCGGATGATGGCATCCGCCAGCTCCTGAACCGCATCGAAGTCGGCAACATCGACGGCGTAGGCCTTGGCCGCATCGGCGCGCGCCGCATTGATTGCATCCGCGGTCTTCGCCGCATTTGTCTCGGTGCGGCTGACCACGGCGATTTTTGCTCCCTCGTCGGCCAAGCGCCGCGCAATAGCCTCACCGATACCACGACCGGCCCCCGTCACAATCGCCACCTGTCCTTCAAATTGCTTGCTCATAAAGCGCCTTAATTAGCAGCCGCGCCCCTGCGCGTAAACCCCAACCACGCCGACAGGGCGTCCTCAGCAAATCCATTGCCTCCGCCGGCCGCCTGCGGAAGACTCAGGCCTCACTTCGGCTGCTCAGCAAACCCTGAGCAGTGAAGATTCTTGTATGACCAAGCCGTTCAGCTTTTTCCTCGCGCTGCGCTATCTCAAACCGAAGCGCACCTTTCTCAGCCTCATCACGGTTATCTCCATACTCGGGGTGACATTGGGAATCATGGTCCTGATCCTGGTGATTTCGGTGATGACCGGTTTCGAGCAGGAGTTGCGGCGGAAGGTCCTGGGCTTCGACGCGCATCTCGTCGCTGGGGGCGAGACCATCCTTGCGGACTGGCCAACGCAAGCGGCGCAGATACGCGCGGTTCCGGGGGTCACCGGCGTGGCGCCGTTTGTCCAAGGCCCGGTGCTCGCCGAATTCGAGGGACGCCGCATGGCACCCAAGGTGCGCGCGATCGACGCCGAATCGGAGAAGGCCGTCACCAACCTGCAGGAATTCATGGTCGCCGGCGAGTTGAAGCTCGACGGAGACGAGACCGTGGTCGGGTCCGCGCTTGCCGGAATACTGGGCGTCGGCATCGGTGACAAAATCACCGTTTATTCGCCCGGCAACTTGACGGAGATAGTCAACGAGATCAACAAACTCGAGTCGGGCAAAGCCGAGACGAAGGACGCCTCGCAACTCCGCGAAATGGTGCTGCCGCTGGAACTCACGGTGACAGGAATTTTCGAGTCCGGCCGCTACCTTTATGACTCCGAATTTCTCTTGGTTCCCCTGCACATCGGCCAAGAACTCTACGGCCTCGGTGACGGCGTGCACGGCCTCACCATCAAAACCGTTCACCCCTATCAGGCCGCTGCGGTGCGCGAAGCCATCTATGCCGCGGTCGATCCCTCCCCGAACATCTCGACCTGGATGGACATGAACCGCGACCTCTTCGAAGCCATCCACATGGAGCGCAATGTGATGTTTTTTATCCTGCTGTTCATTGTCATCGTCGCGGCTTTCGGCATCATGAACACCCTCATAACGGTCACAGTCCAAAAGACGCGCGAAATCGGAATCCTCAAGGCGCTTGGCGCGCGCACCGGTCAGATCATCGGCATCTTTGTAGGCCAAGGCATCGTCGTCGGCATTTTTGGAACACTTATCGGACTCGGCACCGGCATCTGGCTCGTGCAATACCGCAACCAAGTGAGCAACTGGCTTTCCGGCGTGCTCGGCATCGAGATCTTCCCGAAGTCCATCTACCAGTTTTCCGAGATCCCCGCGGAAATCGTGCCGTCCGACATCGCGATCATCTGCGCCAGCGCATTCCTCATCTGCACCGTCGCCGCGATTATCCCCGCATGGTTCGCCGCACGGATGGATCCTGTCAGCGCCCTGCGTTACGAGTAGGGCGCCGCTCTCTACCCAAGCAAGAGATACCCGGCCAACCCGCCACCGAGGATCGTCAGCGCCGGATTGATGCGCGTGACGCTCAAGATCACTGCTACCGCCGTGCCGATCCCGACAGTTATCAAGTTGAATTCCCATCCTCGCGCGGGATTGAAACTCGCTGTTTTTCCGAGCGCGTAGCATCCCGCCAGCATCAGACCAATGACGATCGGCGCCATCCCCCGCTGCACGGCATCACGCCAGGGAGAGCCCGCCGCAGCGTCCCACATCTGGCTGACAAAATAGCAGAGCAGGCATGCAGGAAAGAAGAAGGCAAAGAGCACCGCGAGAAGACCCGCGAAGCCGGCAACCTCGTAGCCGACGAGGATGACGCACGTCATGTTGGGGCCGGGCGCCAACTGCCCGAGACTGTAAATCTCCGCGAACTGCTGCGCCGTCACCCAATGATGCGACACCACCGTGTCATGCTTCATTTCCGGGAGCACGGCCGTTCCCCCGCCCACTGCAAGAAGCGAAAGCAGGGCAAAAACGTTGATCAAGCTGACTACCTTTGTCATGCCCCCTCCTTTTCCGTTCCGGGCCGGTTCATCCAGATCGCCAACGGGGCCAAAGTGACAAGCGTGACGAGCAGAGAGACATGAAAAACGCCCGCCAATACAAAAACGATGATGACAAACACGAGATCCTTCGCGCGGATCAATTGCTTCCAGCCGATCTTCAGCGTCACCTGCAAAAGAAGGCCGGTGGCCGCGGCAGCAACGCCGGTCAGGACGAGACTGATCCCCGGTTCCTTGCGCAAAGCGACGTAGGCAAAGCCGAGAATGGTGACAATCAGCGCCCCTGGCAAAACCATGCCCAACACGGCCACCACGGCACCGATCGCACCGCGCAGTTTCCGGCCGACAATGACACTCATATTTGTCGAATTAAGCCCCGGCAAAGTCTGCGCGATTTCCAGAGCAGCCATGAATTCCTCCGCATCGAGCCAGCCTTCCTTTTCCACCAGCGCACGGCGAAGATAGGCAACAATGCCACCGCCGAAGCTCGTCACGCCGATGAGCGCGAACACCCCGAAGATGCGCGCAAGCGAAACCCGCTGAACAACCGGAGTTTGGTCACTCATGGTTGACCACCGGCTTGTTGCCCAGACCGTAGACCAGCGCAGTTTTTGTCGTGCCCAGCATCACCCAGTCGGCTGCGGTCTTCTGCAACTCGCGGTGGAATGTCTCCGCTTTCTCGAGCGTCATGGCATGGACATCATCCGACCGGTTGAACTTGCACTGGAATGCAAATTCGCCGCAGACCGGCTGCTCGAGCTTGCGGCTCCGCCAGACGGCGATCGTGGTCTTGCCGTTGTAGTGGTGCCCGAAATGTGAAACACCGGCATTCACCTGCACCTCCTCGACGGCCATGTCGTTGACCAACTCTATCGGCTCATCGCCTTTTTGCTCGATCGAACGGAACGCCGGGAACGCATGCGTGATATTCTTGAGCGCGAAATTCATGGCCTCTCGCGGAAGCGCCAGCACCGAATTGTGCGAGTAGATGGAACGTATATCGCCCAACCGGTCGGGACGGGGCAAAAGCTCCTCTTTGAACTTGATCCGCGTCTCGCCTGCCAAAGCGGGACGCACATCGACCTCCGCCGCCTTTTCGAATTCCGGATGCCGGAATTTCACGGTCAGCTCCGGCGTGCCCGCCGGCCAGCCTTCCTTGTAGAGCGTGCGCAGCCTCACGATGAAATGGTTGTTGTAGAGATCGAACTCCGGCGTGTCGAAAAACAGCACCTCCCGCACTTGGTTGGCAAAAGCGTGTTCGGACTCCTCCAAACGCACGTCAAGCTCCTTGGCCACGCGCTTCACCACCTGCCAGAAATCCTTGAAGCCCTGCGGCGAAGCAAATCGTTCCGGCCGCAGCAGGATTTTATATTCCCGGTAGTGCAGGTCGTCATGAGGACTATTGGAGGGGTCGTCGGCAAAATCGGGCATGGCCCCCGAAATAAAGCACCCCGCACCGCAAAAAGCGAATCTGTCCGCTAATTTACCAGCGGTCCAGTTCGTCGGACGGACGGAGCACTTCCAGCCGTGCGATGTAGTCGAAGTGCCGGTCGTCGGTGAGCACCGCGGCACCCGCTGCCTGGGCACAGGCGGCAATGAGGCAATCCTGCGCAGGCAAAGTAATCCCGCGACGGTCGAGAGACCACGCCAACTCGGTCGCCCGCGCCCATGCCGGATTTCCGGTCGGGATCATGATGAGCACGTCGAAAAACGCGCTCATATGCCTCCGCACACGCTCGACACGAAGCCCCCGTTCGACCTCGAGACGCACCATTCCGCACGTGGCAAGATCTGCCGGGCCGGCCCAATCCCCGAGCACCTCGACCGGATCGAGCCCTCTTCGCAGCAGCCCGATATAGACATTGCTGTCAACGAGAACGCTTCCGCTTTCCATGGATTCTCGGCGCCTTGTATGTCGCTCCCGGTTCCGCGGCACGCAGTGCTGCCACGTCGTAAGACGGCTCGACCGCAGCCCTCAGCTCGGCCGGAGTAAACGGACTCGGCTTGGAGACGATGGCCCGGAATCCGGCTTTCCGCGCCATCTCCCGCAAGGCCATATCCACGGCTTCCGTTTTGCTCTCGCAACCGTGTGCCGCCATAACCCTCTCCAAAAGCTCCTCGTCAATGTGCATGGTCATCTTCATGCCATACTTGGTATGGCATTTCGCCGTTCCCTGCAAGATTTTCTTCCGAAAAATCCCTGCGAATTCCGGTGATTCTTGGCATCGCGCGGCGGCCTGCGCCATCATCCCCCCGATGGACGCGCAAGCCGCCGCCGACTGGGAAAAGCTCCGCACATGGACCATGCCATTCGGAAAATTCGCGGGCCGCAAACTTTACGACCTTCCTGCCGAATACCTCTGCTGGTTCGAGCAAAAAGGTTGGCCGGCTGGCGATCTCGGGCGCCTCCTGCAAATTGTCCTCGAAGCCAAACGCCAAGGCGCGGACCACGCCTTCGCGCCGCTGAGAAAATGACCGCGACACCACGCAACGCGGAGTTTTCAGCGCTCAGTTTACAGTTTTCAGTAAAGCCCCAACCGCGTTTACTTCACCCATTCTGAAACTCACCGAATACCAAACACTGAATCACTCAATACTTCCTTCATGAAAATCACCAAAGACCACGCCGTTTTCTTCGACTATGAAGTCCGTAACAGCCGTTCCGAAGTCCTCGACAGCTCCGCCCAAGGCGGGCCCATGGCTTATGTGCACGGATATGCCAGCATCATTCCCGGATTGGAAAAAGCTCTCGAAGGCAAAACGGCCGGCAGCGAACTCAACGTCACCGTGCCGCCTGTCGAAGCCTACGGCCTGCGCGACGAGCGGCGCATGGGACAGGTTGACCGCTCGATTTTTCCGGCGGGCGCCGAGATCAAGCCCGGCATGCGCTTCCGGGCCACGAGCGAACACGGCACAGACAATGTTGTCGTGGTCGGCGTCGATGGCGACACCATCACCGTGGACGCAAACCATCCGCTTGCTGGCGAGACCCTGACTTTCCAAGTCACCATCCGCGATGTGCGACCCGCAACGCCCGAGGAAATTTCGCACGGGCATGTGCATCATGCGCATTCCCACGAGCATGACGGTTGCTGCGGGGGAGATGGCCATAAACACGACGACGGCGGATGCTGCGGTGGCCACGGCCATGGTGATGGCGGCGGTTGCGGCTGCCACTGAAATGCCCCGTCGCCTTGGAGGGCGGCTGTCAACAGCCGCCGCGCTCGCCGAAGTCCGCGCCATTTACTGCGATCTCGCGGAACGTCCTCTCGAGCGTCGATGCGAACTGCGCACCGAGTGCTGCCATTTCAAGCTCACCGGCAAAACACCTTACCTCACCCGCGGTGAAGCGCTTCTCGCCGCGCATGCACTGAGGACCACCGGGCGCAAGTCGCTTCCCTCGCGCAACGACGGCGCCTGTCCCCTGCTCGACGCCCAAACGTCGCGCTGTCTCATCTACGAAAACCGCCCCTTCGGATGCCGCACCCATTTCTGCGCCGCGGCCGGCGGACCCTACGCTCGCCGCGATGTGATCGACCTCATCCGTCGCCTCGAAACAATCGACGAACAGCTCGGCGGTGACGGCCCGCGCGCATTGCCAGGCGCCATCTCTTCGGTTCTTTAGCCGCGACCGAGCAAAATTCGAAGACTCGCAACCAGCCCTACCCGACCCTCACCGCGCGCGTCTTGTCCAAACGCAAAATCCCAGTTTGCGAGAGGTCGAGCATGGCTTTGGGGTCGGTGACTTTTTCTCCGCACCACTGCACGCTGCCTTGGATAACGAGGCGCCGCACGTCGCTGCGCGATTTGATCTGCTTGAAGCACTGAGCGTAAGCCTCGACGCCGGCGGTAATGACATCGATAAGCGGCACCGCAGGTCGGAACACCGGCAATTCGGCGTTTTCCAAGTCGCGTCCGCTGAAGCGCTTTTCGAACTCCTCCAAGGCATGGGCGGCGTCGTCATCGGAGTGGAACCTGGCGACCAGTGCTCGGCCCAATTCTTTCTTCGCGGACATGGGATGTTCGCCCTTTGAAAGCTCGCGCCCGAGCAACAGGACATACCATCGCGCCATGAGGTCGTCGGAGATGCTCATGACTTTGCCGAACATGCTGCCCGGCGCTTCATTCACGCCGACGGCATTGCCGAGGCTCTTGCTCATCTTCTGCGCGCCATCGAGTCCTTCGAGGATGGGAAGCATCATGGCCACCTGCGGCTCCTGGCCCTCCTCTTTCTGCAGGTCGCGTCCGACCATGATATTGAAAAGCTGGTCGGTGCCGCCGAGCTCGACATCGGCTTGGATCATGACCGAATCCCAGCCCTGCATGATCGGGTATTGAACCTCGTGGGCACGGATCGGTTGGGCCTTGTCCATGCGCTCGCGGAAGTCCTCGCGTTGCAGCATCTGCTGGAGAGTCACGCGGCTGTTGAGCTTGATCACGTCGGTGAAGGTCATCTTCTTGAACCACTCGCCGTTGAAAACGACCTTCGTCTTGGATCTATCGAGCACCTTGAAAGCCTGCTCCTGATAAGTCTTCGCGTTGGCCAGCACTTGGTCGTGCGTCAGCTGCGGACGCGTCGCCGATCGCCCGCTCGGATCGCCGATCATCGCGGTGAAATCTCCGATGATGAGGATACCCTCGTGGCCGAGATCCTGAAACTGGCGCAACTTTTGCAAACCTACCGTGTGCCCGAAATGGATATCCGGCGCGGTCGGGTCAACACCGAGCTTCACACGGAGACGGCGGCCGGCGGAAAGTTTCTTTTTCAGCTCGTCGCGACTGATGACCTCCGCGCATCCGCGACAGAGTGTTTCCAAGGCTTCGCCGGGACTCATACGATCAGCGGTTGCGATTGAGCAATTCGCGGACCTCGTCGATCGAGAGCGGCTTGCCCGCAGGCGAGGCGGCATCGATCGCATCCTGCGACTTGCCGCGCCCGAGGAATTGCTTGGTTGTGTCCATGCCGGGCGAACGCACGGCCATACCGCGCTCGGCATCGTAGGCCTCGGGCGTATCGACGGCCCGCGAGCCATAGATGCGGTCGGACAGCGCGTATTTGCGCAGCCCGCGCGCCGCATCAGTGGCGTATTCTTTTGGACCGAACCACGGGTTGCGGATCCCAAGAAATTTGCGCGTCCCAAACTCCCTCGTGGGAGCCGCCTTGGTCCCGCCAAAGTCGCGCGCCCCCGCGAATTCGCGTCCTTCGAAAGGTTGCGCTTCAAATTTTTTCGATCCCATCGGGTTGGCCTTGTCGCGTTGCGGATTCATGATGCGCTCCATCAAGCTCTGGTCCTGCTGCTGAGCCAAGGCCGCCGAGGCAAAGAGCATTGCCAGGATAAGTGCACGGCGTAGCATTCCTCCTGCATAGCCGACACAAGCGCGTGCTGCAACTCCCCTGCCGCGAGACATGAGTTCATCCGAGAGCCGACCCACATGCATAGCCGCGGCTGTTGCCACCTACAGGCGCGATCAGGAGCTGCGACGGCTCCTCGATTGCGTTGCAGACAGCAACGTCGCAGTGCAGGGCCGCGTCTTCGTCGCCGACAACGCTTCATCGCCGGAGACCCGGGACGTGTGCGCCCAAGCTCGAGTCCCATGCATCTGGCTTCCCCAACCTGCCAACAAGGGACCAGGCCCGGCGTGGAATGAGGCGATTGCAAAAGCCCTCGCAAATCCTGACGTCACCCATGTGCTCGTCCTCGACGACGACGTTGTGCCTGCGACTGACACTCTCGCGATTTTGCACGCCGCATTGAAGGCATCCGGCGCTGCGGCCGCTGCACCCCTGCTTTTCGACGAGAGCGGGTTGCTCTGGGGGTTTCCCGAACCGCGGGACGTTGAACTGCGGCGCGTCATTCGCCGCATCAATTCTCCAGCCCAATGTCGCGCGGCCATGGGAAACGAACCGCATGCGTTCTGCTGGGCCACGGGCGCGTGCATGCTCTACGCGAGAGTCGCTTTCGATCGGTGCGGGTTTTTTCGCGAAGATTTTTGGATGTTGGGCGAGGATCTCGAATTCTCGATGCGGGTCGCATACGCGTTGGGTGGTGTATTTACTGCCGCAGCGTCCGTGCAGCACCTGTCTCCCCCGTCCGATCCCGCGTCATCGCGCCTGCGACACCGCCTTAAATTCCTCGCGCTGCTTCAAAATCTCTCCTTTTTGGCCTTCCGGTCTCCGCACAGCGCGCACTTGAAAACCTACCTCGCAGGCAATTTCAAACGTTACGCCCTCACCGAAGGCTGTGCACCGGCGACGTTGCTCGACGCGTGGAAAACCTTTCTCAATGGAGCTCTGCGCGGGCAGCCGGCCGGAACGCCGTCCGGAGAACATTTGCGCAAGCGCGTGGAGCGACGCCTGCAAAAAGACCGCCCTGAATGAAACGCAAAGAAGCTGCACATCAAATCATCGCCGAAACCTTGCGCGAGATACCCGAGGAATTGCGCGCTGCGGCGCAGCAGGTGCCCGTCTGCATCGAGGAACGACCCGGGCAGGACCTCTTGGACGATGGCCTCGATCCCGACATCTTGGGGCTCTTTGTCGGCGCCCCACGGCACGAAGCCGACAACGAACCTGGTGCACCGCCGCAGATCATCCTCTACATGGAAAATATTCTCGAGGAATGCCGCTGCGAGGGAACCACTTTCGCGGACGAGGTGCGCCGCACCTACCTGCACGAGCTAGGACACTACCTCGGACTCGACGAGGAAGATTTGGCAGCGCGCGACCTTGATTGACCGCGCGCCGCCGGACAAGCGAGAGCGTTTATTCGCCGTCCGTCGTAGTCAGCTTGAAGAGGATTGCGGCCACGATACCGCCAGCAAAACATCCCGCGAGGTAGATCCAAAGCTGCGACCAGGCGAAAAGTCCTGCCACGCAGGCACCAACGGCCACGGCCGGATTGAAGGCGCCCCCGGAGATCGGACCGACGCTGAGCGCCCCGACCATCACCGTCGCACCAATGGCCAACCCGAAGTAGGAGTTGCCCTCCGCTTTTTTGGCGGTTGCGGTCTGCAGAACGACGTAAGCCAGAGCTGTTGTGAACAGAATTTCAGCCACAAAGACCTTGAGCGGCTCGGCTTGTAGCACCGTGATGCCGTCGGGCCCCACGAGGATGAAGGCTGTAAAGGCAGCCACCACCGCGCCGGCGAGTTGAGCAACCCAATAAGGCAGCAGTTGCGCGTAGGGCAACGCGCCGCGGATCGCCACGGCAAGGGAGACGGCCGGGTTGTAGTGACCGCCGGAAATCCGTCCCCCGGCATAGACCATCACCATGAGAGTCGCTCCTATGGCCAACGGTGCCAGCAACGGCGCGGCAACCACCCGTGTGGAGAGGCTGATGACAAGGAACAGGAAGAACGTCCCGATGAATTCGACAATATAGTTTTTCATAACAAGACGAGTGCTATTGGACGCCCAACGTAGATGCAAAGCCTTTTATGCCAGACGTTAGTTACTTCCTGTTCATGAAATCGCATTCACCGCGCGCGAGAGCAACACCGTGAGAACAACAATAGAAAGCGCCACCTGCAGCATCATCAAATACTTCGCCCTGCGGCACACTGGTGTCTCGATCGTCGGACCGAAGGTCGTCGATGTGTCGAACGAAAGATAAATATAGTCCGACAGGCGCGGCCTGGTCATCCGACCGTCACGTCCGGGAATGAGGAAAGCGCCGCCCGGCGTCGCGCGGTCGAGAATCCAATAGCACGCGGCAAACGTGAGCACGCTCATGGCCCCGATGGCTCCTACGTCCCAAAGACTTGCCAAACCCGTCGCCTTGGAAGTCGCGCTGAAAAGCAATGCGCCGACATCGACCACGAGATGCAACAGAGCGAACCCCAAGTAGGCGGATAACCCCGGAAGAATGATCTTCGAACAGGGACGCAAGATACCGATCACGATGAGCATGACCAAGAAAAGCAGCAGGAAGTTGCTACCGTAATGAAACGTCTGCACCACTGCGACACCGGCCTCGTTGAGTTCGCCGCTGCGACAGAGCTTCGTCGTGACAGCAACATCGAGCAACTGAACCGCGAACATCACGGCCGCCAACCGCCAATGTTCGCTGCTCCTCAATGGTGCGCCGCCATGCATGACACAATCCGCATAAACGTTTTACGATCGCACCGCCAGCGCCATCGCTCCACACGACAGCACAAATCGCCAAGGCGATCGGCCGTTGTTCTCTGCGCCGCGCGTAAAGGCCGTCTGGCAGCAATCACGCTCTTACGGCCTCGTCGATGGCCAGAATGCGCAAGCTCGGCGCGGCAACCGTCTCGCGCATCTACGCCGAGTTCACCCGGCGCAAAGCCGCCGAGCGCTTGAGCCTGCACTGCCCGGCCGTGCTCGGCATCGACGAGCACACGCTCCACCGCGGCCTGCGCTTTGCCACCACTTTCACCGACCTCAAAAACCACCGTGTCTTCGACGTCGTCGCCGGCCGCAGCTTGGCCGAGTTGCGCGCCTACCTCGACCGCCTCCGCGGCCGGGACAAGGTCCGCGTCGTCTGTATCGACCTTTCCAGCCCCTACCGCCACCTCGTCGCCCGCTGCTTCCCCAAGGCCAAGATCGTTGCCGACCGCTTCCACGCCGTGCGCGCCGTCATCGCGCACTTCCTGGAACTCGTCCGCCAGATCGCCCCGGAGACAAAGAACCACCGCGGCCTCTTGGCACTCTGGCGCAAGCGCCCTGAAAACCTCACTCCCGCCCAATGCCAGCGCCTGAGCGCCCTCTTCGGGTGCCGCCCGGCTCTGCGCCCTCTGCACGAAAAAATGCATGATATTCGGCGGCTGCTTAACACCAAAAACCGCACCAAGGCCCAGTGCAGACCGCTGGCGGCAAAACTCCTCGGCGCCATCGAAGAACTGCGCCATAGCGGCTTCCAACCTCTGGTCTCTTTGGCCAGAACCCTCCACTCTTGGCGCGAACCCTTGGCCGCCATGTGGCGCTTCTCCAAAAACAACGGCATCACCGAGGGCTTCCACAGAAAAATGAAGCTCATCCAGCGCCGCGCCTACGGCTTCAGAAACTTCCAAAACTACCGCCTCCGCGTTATCGCCCAGTGCGGCTAACCAACAACCCACACCAACACCATCAATACCAACATCCTACCCCCATTCAGTCCCCAAACTTTGATGTAGACCCCCACTGGGCTCGTAAAGAGGAAATGGCTAGGGAGGGAATCGAACCCCCGACATGAGGATTTTCAGTCCACCATGATTAAAGATTTGAATTGGAATTGTGGCTAATTCGTGGTCACTTTTCATTGTGAAGAAGAAGGCAAAGAAGGCAAAAATCGCAGATTTACCAGTGGGGGTGGGCGTCGGGCGGAACAGCAATGGCACAAAGGACTATTGGAAAGTTCGCCTCGGTAAGAAGTTCACAGGCGGGAAGGTCATCACCCGTAATTTTGAAACCTTGGCTGCGGCGCGGGAGTGGCTTTCGGAGGACGCCCCCCAACTCGCAGTGCCCAAGATCGATATTAAAACCCTCAAGGAACAGTCAGGGACGCAGGCATTCTCTCTGCCACATAAACAACTCGCGGAAGCGCTCGACGCCCTCCGTCGATGTAAGGAGGCAGGCATAGAACTCTCGAGCGCTATCGACTTCGCGATCAAATTCAACAAGCCCAAAGCGGGGAAGATTACCATCACTGATGCCATCCCAAAGTTGATCGAGTTCAAGAAGTCCAAGGACAAGCGCCCGACGTATCTCGAAAAATTGGAGGCCAAGCTCAAGCGCTTCGCTCGATATTTCCCCGCTAAGACGACCCTCAACGAGATCACTACGGATTCGGTTGAGAACTACCTCGCCTCGCTGGACCAATCGCCCGCGGGACAAATCATCGAGGCCCGTCATATTTCGGTTCTCTTCGGCTGGGCGGTGAAAAAGGGCTACACCCCCGAAAATCCCGTTCGTGGCGTGGAAAGACCACACGTGCACCGCAAGCCGCCAGTCATCATGCGTCCAGAGCAAGCTCTGGCGCTGCTCAACACGGCGGAAGAACTCACGCCATGGGTCGCCGTAGGTCTCTTCGCGGGCCTTCGGCCCGAAGAGGCGAAGCGGTTGGCATGGGAGGATATTGACTTCGATGCACGCCACATTGATCTCCCCGCGATAAAAGCCAAAGGGCGCACCCGCAGAATAGTCCCCTTCCTCGGCGAGATCGAAAAATGGATAGATCCCTTCCGACAGGAGAGCGGCCCCATCGTTCCGCCAAATTTCCGACGGCGTTTTTGGGCTATGACAGAAAGAGCGGGCTATCGTGCGTCGAACTCGAAAAAGGCCTCTGCGCTGTCGCATAAAGGGTGGCCCAAGGACGTCTTACGTCATTGCTTCGGCTCGTATCACCTCGCCAAATGGGCATCCCCGGGACAGACAGCTGAATTTATGGGTCACCGCAACTCGCAGATGCTTTACCAGCATTACCGCGAGGTCATAAAGCACAAGGCGGACATCGAAAGCTTCTGGGCACTCAAACCATCGGATCCGGAGAACGGAAAAGTCATCCGGGAAAAATTCAAGAACCAAGCAGCTTGATCGATTCGGTAGCTGTCGGGTTCTTTGATTTTTTCAGATCGTTGTCATTTTAGGCTCGTTTTTGCCTAAACAATCTGCTAGCTACTCTGTAGATGGCGGCGCTTATGAGCATACCCGCTCCCCAGAGAATCAGTTTTTTCAAGCCGAGGCCGGAGAATCGCTGTGTCTATTGCAATGCCACCAGCTACGGCTACGGCTGCCGGATCAGCCCCACTGGGCTGCATTACCATCCCAACGACCCGAACACCTGCCGCTACTGCGGCTCGACCAGCCGAGGCAAGGGCTGCAAGTTCAATCCCCCAACCACCCTGCACATTCGTGGCGTCGGCGGGAAGGTTTGCGTTTACTGCGGCTCGACCAGCAGGGGCAAAGGTTGCGCCCTCAACCCTCTCGGGATTCACGACCCTTTCGGGCCAACGTGATTCCCAATCAACACACTAACCATCAAACAACAATGCCATTCAAATTCATCGTAAAAATCGAAAAAGGCGGCATCCCCATGGAAGTCGAAGTCATGGCCCGCGACGCCAACGAAGCCAAAGCTCAAGCCCTGCGCCTCTATCCCGGCTATCGCCTCGCTGCAGGCATGTGGCGCATCAACCCCTCAGACGGCAAACGCATCCTCTGCGGCTAATAAACCGACCGATCCATGCCCTCCACGCAGCGCAAATCAGGAAAATCCGACCTCCTCGCCATCGGCTTGGAGGACGCTGCGCGTTGGCAGATCGATGGCAAGAAGCTCAAGCACGTAGGTGACAAGAGCGCGAACTGGCGACGCCTCACCGCGATCCCGAATTGCCTCTACGCCTTCTGCTGCGGAGACGACGTCCTTTACATCGGTAAAACGACCAAAACCCTCGCCAAACGCTTCGCGGGCTACTGCGATCCCGGCAACGGACGAGCGACGAACTGGAAATGCCACCAGAAAATCCGCGCCCTGCTCCAAGGGGGCAAAAATGTCCGCATCTTTGTCCTCCCGTCCCACTCGCACCTTTCGTGGGGCGGATTCGAGATCAACCTCGCCGCCGGGCTTGAGGATGCACTCGTCAAGGCGTTCAAGCCGCCATGGAACGGCAGCAATAAACATCTGCTTACCGAAACAACCATCAACGAAGAAGAACTCAACGAAAAGCCATGACCGAAAAACTTCAATCCATCCTCGAAGCGGAAGGACTTTCAGCCCTGCTCGGAAAGTTCAACGAACAAGGTGTAACCGATTCGATCCTGAGCGACTTGACCGACTCCGACCTCAAAGAGCTTGGCATCGATAAACTCGGAGAGCGAAAGCGTTTGCTCGCTGCCTTTAGCAAATCCGGTTGTGCCAGTGCGGCCGCAGTCTCCGTCGTTGAAGAATCTGCACCGCAAGGCGGTTCAAGGGCTGCATCATCGAAAACTGCCGCAACGCCTGCGGAAGCAACGAAGCATTTGCCTTGGGTCAACACCCTCGGCATGCCCTTTGTGCCCATCCCACGCTTCGAGACACGTTTCTGCATCTGGCCCGTGCGCGTGCAAGACTACGAGACCTATTGCATGGCCAGCGGCGCGAAGTTTCCCGAGATTCCCTTTGCCCAAGAATCAGATCATCCGATTGTTGGCGTCTCGTGGAACGATGCCATTGAGTTTTGCGTTTGGCTCACCGGCAAAGAACGTGCTGAGGGCAAGATTAACGACAAGACCGTTTACCGCTTGCCCACCGACTTGGAATGGAGTGCTGCAGTTGGACTTCCACACGAACCAGAAGCAACACCCGCGCAGCGACATTTGAAAGCTCCTGGTTATCCATGGGGGCTTCGTTGGCCGCCGCCGCAAAGTGCGGGAAACTATGAGCATGATCGTAGCGACCAGTGGGGCCTCGACCATCTAAAATCAGAGTTTCTTGAATTTAGCCACCAGCAGGAAAGCTATCTTGCCGAGAACCTTGACCTAGAACAAGAGGTTGGCAGGAGGCTTCTCGAGGAGGACAAGCAAGAGCTCAAGGAAAAAAGTCAACTGCTCAATTCGCTGTATGCAGAATGGCGTCGTGGGTGGCGGGCCGTCGATGAATTCGAGTTCACTTCAGCAGTAACATCTTTCTCCCCAAACGAAGCTGGGATTTACGATTTGGGAGGAAATGTGTGGGAATGGTGTATGGAGTCGGAAGCTAGCGACCGCTTTGCAGTTCTCAGAGGTGCTAGCTATGGAATCTGGCGCAATGCAGCGAAGGTTCACCACAAAATCGAACGCCTCATGCCATTCGAGGTTACACTCCCGATGCCTAACCAGGACGTGTATCGCTCGGCTTTCCGAGCTTGGGGTGAAAAGACTGCTGCACCCACAGTCTCAATGCTAATTCAAGGCGGTTTCAGCAACTTTCCAATTTCCGGAACCAGACTTGTACTCCAAACAGTTTAAAAACAAATGACACCCGAAGAAATTAAGAAACAGATGATGGGCTCCGCGGGCATTTCTCACGGAGCACGGCCGGTTTCACCCAAAACCAACATCAAGATGGTCACGGAGACGGACTCCAATGGCCAACCAGCGAACCCCGACGTTATTTCGAAGTGGGTTCGCACAGACGCAACCCAAGGCGAGCTAAAATACATAGTCTTGGAAAGCAATGATTGTCGTGGATTGACGGCTGCTCCAGAGGAGCATGCTGAATTTATGCAGGCAGCAGCCATGCCGGAAGGCGCAGTGCCACCCGAGGGGTTTGATCTACAATACCGCGAGGGCACTGGTAATGAGCACTTTTCTGTGCCCCGGTTAGTTTCTCGTGAGGAATTGGAGCAAGCACTGCTTAAATACGCTGCTGATGACAAGAGCTTTAAGACAGACTTTGAATGGCAAAAGCTTCCTCAAGACGAAGATCAGACAGAATCCAACGGCGAAGCATTGCCTGCACGGAATGAAGCTAAAACAGACCTGACTGCCGAGCCTCCAAAAATAAAGCCGTCGCACGTCACATCGATGCCCCTAGCCATTGTGCTCGCCGTCCTATTTGGGCCGTTTGGACTGCTCTACGTTTCTTGGAAACGTGCTCTGGTCATGTTGGTGCTTTTTATCGTTGGCGTCTCGCTGATTCCAAACAACGGCTTTGTGACCCTGCTGTTCTGGCTTGTCGCTCCAGTCGTGAGCATCTTCGCGCTCGGCGCCGGATCGCGCCAGACACCACCCGCGTAATCTCCCTTCCCCATCTTCCCAACACCCAAGGGAGCAAGCGTATGTTTCTAATCAGCGACAAGCAGTCCAAACGGCACGAAAAGATCCGCTCATATTTGCTGAAGGAGCCTAGTCCACTCGGAGTCCGTCGCGGCGAGAATTACGGCGATGACGCGTCGCTGAAGATTGCAACACACGAAACAACCTCGGCTTGATCATCGAGCGCAAACGCGACGGCGAGTTCTGGCTGTGGGTTACGAAGGAACCAGGTGCTTTGGGGGCTATCTTGTATTCGGCGGGAGACCGCTCGTCCTTCTCACCTTACGTGAATAACCCCGACTCGACCCCTCGCGGGGGCTCCGGCTACCTTGGCGGCCGCAAGTTTTCCGACTTGCCCGGAGTCAAAGCGTATCTTCGAACATTTGCTTCGGCAGTCACTTTCTGAATGCCCGCTCCAAAGCTTTCCGCTATCCTTAAACGCGCACTCACGGGGTGCGGATCAAAACCTTTCGATAAGTTGTTACTTGTCTTATCAGCAGCATTCAATGGCGAACGACAGCTGCGGGCGATCCCCCTGAATAGGCGTGGTTGCTTCACTTGGCCGAAGAGCGCTGGCGTTTACGTGATTCGAAGGAAGGGGCGCCGTCGGTCAGTATACGTCGGTGCAGTCGGACACATCAGGGCTAAGGGCAAGAAGCCTTCTTCTGGCAATTTCAGACACAGGTCCCAACGATGGACGCCCTATTGTTTCGACAATGAGCACAGACAATTCCGCTATGGCCCCAAGGGCAGAGGAGCCGAAAACAAGCGCTGCCAACTAAGTAAGGGATACGTCGACAATATAGATTTTCACTCACTTGAGATTTTCTGTTTCCCAGTTGCTGCAAACGATCGCATTGCACCTGCCGCCGTCGAGGCGCTCCTGCTGCAGATGCACGTTGAGCAATATGGCAGTTTGCCGGAGGCCAATCAGCAATTTTAGCGGCATAACTCAGCCTAACTTGGTGGGCACAATGCCCCCCCCACGCGGCAGAGACTTCTGCGCTCTCGCAACGAGATACTCGAAGACTCTACTCGCCCCCTCTATGCACCGCGGCCGTTGCCACCTTCAGCGTCTTCACTGGTTCCGCCCCTGAAGATGGCAACCGCCGCGCCTCCCGTCCTCCGCTTTCGCGGAGGACGGTGTAAGCGATCCAGCCAACAGCCACAACGAGCAGGATTACAAAGGCGATGCGCCAGACTTTTCGTGACGCGCAGAGATGTTCATTGAACTGCTCCAAGTCAGCGACTGCCTGCGAGAGTTCCGCCACGCGGCTTGTTGCTTCATCTCGTTCGTAAGTCGCACTCTTGAGGCAGCTGCAGAGATTGCGCGTTTCTTGATCGTGCTCCGCAATCACGATGCGGAGCGCGGCTTTCAAATGGCCGTCATCGAACATTTCGACCGGAACATTCTTCACATTGCGAAACATTTGGAGACCTGGGTGCACTTCAACGGAAGCCCCCGAAATTCGAGTCAACAACCCCCAATAGACCCCCGTCGCCAAATCCATGAGTTCGAGTCTTGGATCATCAGGCACACGGCAAACCAGCGTGCTGGCCGATTTCTGGCCGGGGGAGCGGTATATTGCTGCGAACACCGGCCGACCGTCCAAGAGTCCACACCGGCCGGTGCTCAAACCGCTGCGAGCGATGATCGCATTTCCCAACCGCACCCAATCCGTTTGGGTCGTTTCGCATGAATATCCGGCGGCCTCAAGTTTGGCTTTCAACTTTTCCACATCGGCGCCCGAGGCGGCTTCCTGCTGGATGAGGTTCTGCGGACTAATCGCAGCAGATGCCTGCTGGATCTCCTTCAACTCCCGAAGGTAATCATACTGCTTGCGAGGCGGGTCTGTCGGAATGTTTCTGTCGTAGATATTCATTTCAATTGAGGCTGGTTCTGCTTCGGACAGCTATTGGAAGATTCTTCCGCAGGGAGGTTCTTTAAAATGTCCATCACTTTGGCCATGACTTCGACTCCTTGGATCGCCGCTCGGGCATATGGACGCAGATGGGGACCACAAAGTGAGAGCAGTTGCCAGGCGACTCTTTCACGTCCAATCCACTCGCGCAGGATTTTTGCGATCTGCGCCTTTTTCCATTTGGCGTGTTTTGCCTCGCACTTTTCAAAGCGCCCCATCTCATTCTTGTTGAGGTCGCGCTTGAAGGAATCATCGAGCAATCGATGTAGTCGCAGGTCCAAAGGCTCAGCGGATGGGCCATGCCGCAGCGCGAAGTTCGCAAGATTTTCCTGCAGAATCCTATTGCCCGCGTAAGTGCCTGCGCCCAGTTTCGCAAGCCTCCACTCGCCGACCGCCCATGGTCCGAGCGTTCCAAGCCGTTGTCTTCCGTGGAGGTAGTGGTCATCCCCCACCCGCGTGATGTAAAAGTTGAAATGTGGACGCGAGGAGTCGTAGTGAATCGACGCGCCAAGCAACTTCCACCCCGTCTGGTCGGTAAGGTCTTCAGCAAGCCTCGGAAGCAGTCCATAAAGCTTGCTGGCAATATCAGCCGCATTCATGTCTCGGAGGAAAAGCGATTGCGCGGGGCTGAGAGAAACCGTCACCTCTTGGACAGGGTGCGGGCGCTTTCGACGTGTGCGGGAATCGCGCCCACTTTTGAGTTTTCGGGACTGCCAAAACCAACCGAACTCATCCCGTGCTGAGGCGAGTTGTCGCTCGAAGTCTTCGCCCGAAAGCAGTCGCAGAGAACCATCCACCTCCCAAAAACATTCCCCCCGAGGCAAGCCCAACGACTCATAATCCAGACCAAACTCCGCAGCAGCCTCATCAGCGATCGAAGGAATTGAAGCAGGTATCCACGCCGTGTAGCGGCTCTGTTTGCGTGCATATACATGCGCCGCGTGCGTTTTGCTGGAAGCGTTGCAATGCTTTTCCCCAGCACGGCTTTTAAGTCTGCGGCGAAGGCTCATAAGGCAGGAGAAGTGTGTGACGCGAACACCGAGAT